>NZ_JBYSWK010000018.1:0-78414 GCF_058781025.1 Heyndrickxia sp. FW510-T9
CCCTCCATTCCAATTAATGTGACCCATATTCATTTCAATGTGACCTCCCTTCTCTTGCGCTCCCTATTTCTGAATCTATGTGACCCGTTTCTTCTTTTTTGTGCCCTCCATTCCAATTAATGTGACCCATATTCATTTCAATGTGACCTCCCTTCTCTTTCGCTCCCTATTTCTGAATCTATGTGCCTGTTTCTTCTTTTTCGCTCCTTCCATTCCAGTTAATGTGACCCATATCCTATTTAATGTGACCCTGCTCCTCTTTCGCTCCCTAATTTTACATTTATGTGCCCCGCTTTTTCTTTTTCGCTCCCTCCATTCCAATTAATGTGACCCATATTCCTTTCAATGTGAGCCAACTCCTCTCTAACTCCCTTTTTCTTCCACCAAAATAACTTGTACCATCTTTTCCCGCCACCAACTTAATAAATTTAATCAAAGCTTTTTGTTTCATTACTTAAAACCAGTGGTAAAAATAAAAAAGAGGCAAATCTATTAAAAATAGATTAAACCTCTTAAAATACTAGTCTATGATTTGCACTTTTACGGTACGTACTCCCCAATTCTTTGCTTTTGCAAGAGATGGGATAAAAATATCAATTTTATTTCCTTTAATAGCGCCGCCTGTATCGCCTGCAACTGCATAACCATATCCTTCAACATACACTTTCGATCCTAATGGAATAATGTTTGGATCAACAGAGATTACTTTTTTCTCTGGGTGTTTTTTTATGTTTATGCCCGTTGCTGTAATACCAGAGCATTTTTCGCAATTAGCAGTGTACGCCGTTGCTTTCATTTGAATTACCTTTTTTACATGTCCTACTGTTTTATTTGCTGCCTGTTTTTTTGTTTCCTTAACGGGCTTAACTGCCACATTAGTACTCTTTGCAGAAGAAGATGTTATTGATTTAGATACGATAGATTTTGTTTCTTTTTTCGTATCTCCTTCTGGATAGATTACTAATTTATCATTAGGATGGATCAAATCTGAAGATAATTTATTCCACTTTTTTATTTGCTTAGCCGTTACATGATACTTTTTAGCTATATTCCAAATATTATCTCCATTTTTCACTTTATATGTTTTTTGATTTATTATGGTTAGTTTTTGGTGTGGAAAAATCAAGTTTGATGTTAGATTATTCCATTTCTTTATATTGTATACTGTTTCATGTTGTTTATTTGATATACTCCATAATGAATCACCCTGTTTAACTTTGTACTCGGCAGCAAAAGTATTTCCAGTTATAAATCCTGTCAACGTAAACGCGGCAGCTATAGCTGTAAATGCTTTTTTCATTCAATTACCTCCCTTTTGCTAGTAAAAAAATTTACTAACATTGCCAATACTAACACACGAAAATAACAGTACAATAACAACAACATGTTCATTTCATTACGTTCCGTTTTCATCTCTTGTATCAAATGTCACATTGTAATAAATAGAAACATTTATAAATTTCGAAAAAAATTAACATTTAAAAGCGTACTCTCATAACTAAAACTGTAAATATTTAATGATCTTCCCTACTTCTAAAGGTTGTTCAAGCAGATTGACCAAAAAATTTTCACAAAAAAACCTACTCATTAAGAGTAGGCTATATTATCGTTATTCCTCTGCAATTTTCTTCAACGGGCTTTCCGCTGGTCCTTCAATGACATCACCATTAATAGAAAACCTTGAACCATGGCATGGACAATCCCATGTGCGATCACCTGAATTCCATTCCACTTCACAGCCAAGATGTGTACAAGTTGTATCAACAATATGTACCTTCCCATCTTTATCTCGATAACCACCTGCTCGTTTTCCATTTACATTAACAACCGAGCCTTGATCTACATCTAAATCACTAATATTCTTTAATGGGTACTCAAATTTTCCTTCTATTAAATGTTTTGCAACATCTACATTGGTGGAAAGAAATGATTTAAAGCTTGTTTCACCAAACCGCGATGGAGTGAATAGATCTTCATATGGATTATCTTTTTCCAATATAAGATCTCTCATTAAATGTGCAGCGACAGTACTATTCGTCATTCCCCATTTTCGAAACCCGGTTGCGACAAAAATATTATGATGACCTTCTGTAATTTGACCGATATATGGAACTTTATCTAATGTCGTCAAGTCTTGAGCAGACCATCTGTATAGGTATTCTTTCATACCAAATGTTTGCTCAGCAAATTCCTCTAATGCTTGATAATGTAAAATAGTAGAAATTCCCTGCCCCGTCTTATGATTTTCACCAGCTACTAGCAAAACTTTTTCTTCATTAAATATAGCATTTCGAAATGAACGCGTAGGCTGTTCCGCATTGATATACATACCACCAGTAAATTCCTTTTCAGGCTTAATCGCAATAATATATGATCTTTCTGCATACATTCTAGTCGGATAAAAGCCAAGCCCATCATAAAAAGGAAAGTGGGAACATGCACATACATATTTGCTAATTACAGATGGCCCCTCATTAATCCTTACAATTAATTTATCCCCTTTGTCAACGTCAGCTGCCGTTGTATTCTCAAATATTAATCCACCATTTTCTACTATGTAATTGACTAATGGTTTTAAATATTGCAGTGGGTGAAATTGTGCTTGATCGTTCATTTTAATTGCCGCTTTAACCGCAATATCTATTGGGACTCGATCTGAAATATCTCCCCTTATTCCTAACTTTTCATAGGCTATCATTTCATTTTTCAACTTATTAATATAATCGTCAGAATTTGTATAAATAAATGCGTCCTCGGATGTGAGATCACAATCAATATTATGTTCTTTAATAGTATTTTGAATAAATGCTATGGCATCTTTATTTGCTTCAAAATATAACTTTGCTCTCTCCATCCCAATCGTTTGGATAAGTTCATAATAAATTAAACCATGTTGAGCCGTAACCTTAGCTGTCGTATGACCAGTAGTACCGTTTAGAAGAATACCTGCCTCTAATATTGCAACTTTGAATCCTTCCTTTACTAATAAATAAGCAGTAGTAATACCTGTAATTCCTCCGCCAACAATGGTGACATCTACTTCAATATCCTCAAGAAGCTGTGAAAATTTTGGCAATTCTATTTTATCTCGCCATAATGTTTTTGGGTATTGTGGCATGAGTATCTGACTAGCATCCTCATTTGGCATAATTAATACCTCCAATTACAAATACTTTTCATTAGCTTTTACATAAAAGATGAAAGTCATGTAATTGGTAATAAAATAATTTGTAATTAATGAATAGTTTTTAGGCGTTTAGAAATGCTTTTATTATAGATAACATGAGATTGGAGAGAGATGATGAGTAACAAACATGATGAAATTTTAACGAATGCACCAAAAAAGCCAAATATTACGATTAATACAGCTGCTGATAATGCAACCGGCAATAAATATGCTCCCGGAGATTCTGTTAATGAATACGAACACCTGAAAGATGCCAATGGAATTATCGCAAAGGATGAAATAGGGCAGCAAAATGAAAATTTATAATATGAAACACACACAATTGCTAAAGTCAGTGTACTGATTTTAGCTTTTTTTTATAAATAAAATTTGTTGGTCAATATGTTGAACAGTATAACTATGCAATGATTCAGGTCAACAACAACTTAATTTCAGTTGAAAGAAGAAAATCATGATAACAGTGCAAATATCATAACTAGGCGAATTAAGATGCCTTTAGAGTTTTTACATGGTATAATCAAACAGATATTATATGTGGAGGTTGTAATGAATTGATTACAGTAAATAATGTAGGTTTACGATATGGTGATCGTAAACTATTTGAAGATATTAACATTAAATTCACACCTGGTAATTGTTATGGCTTAATCGGTGCCAATGGTGCTGGTAAATCCACCTTTTTAAAAATTTTATCAGGTGAATTGGAAGCCCAAACAGGTGATGTCCATATTACACCTGGCGAGCGATTAGCGGTGTTAAAGCAAAATCACTTTGAATTCGAGGAGCATGAAGTATTAAAAGTAGTAATGATGGGTCACAAACGCCTATATGAAGTCATGCAAGAAAAAGATGCTATCTATATGAAAGCTGATTTCACAGATGAAGATGGCATGAAGGCTGCTGAGCTCGAAGGTGAATTTGCAGAATTAAATGGATGGGAAGCAGAATCAGAAGCTGCCATTTTATTAAAAGGTCTTGGAATTGGCGAAGAACTTCATGCTAAAAAAATGGAAGAGCTAACAGGTGCAGATAAAGTAAAGGTTTTACTTGCGCAAAGCTTATTTGGAAAACCAGATATCTTGTTATTAGATGAGCCAACCAACCATTTAGATTTAAAAGCCATCCAATGGTTAGAGGAATTTCTCATAAACTTTGAAAATACGGTTATCGTAGTATCTCATGATCGCCATTTCTTAAACAAAGTATGTACCCATATTGCTGATTTAGACTTCAGTAAAATCCAGCTTTACGTAGGCAATTACGATTTCTGGTACGAATCCAGCCAACTTGCTCAAAAATTGGCACAGGATGCAAACAAGAAAAAGGAAGAACACATTAAAGAGCTTCAAGCTTTTATTGCAAGATTTAGTGCAAATGCCTCTAAATCGAAACAAGCAACATCGCGCAAAAAGCTATTAGACAAAATTACTTTAGATGATATAAGACCTTCATCCCGTAAATATCCTTACGTTCAATTTACCCCTGAACGGGAAATTGGAAATGATTTGCTTCGTGTAGAAGGAATAACAAAGACAATTGATGGGGTAAAAGTTTTGGATAATGTCAGCTTTATTATGAATAAGGATGACAAAATTGCACTTGTTGGCCAAAATGAAATTGCCAAATCAACCCTTTTCAAAATTTTAGCAGGTGAAATGGAGCCTGATAGCGGAAGCTTTAAATGGGGTATTACTACTACGCAAGCTTATTTTCCAAAGGATAACTCCGAGTACTTTGAAAATGGAGAATTGAATCTTGTTGATTGGTTAAGACAATACTCCCCTGTTGATCAGAGTGAAAGCTTTTTAAGAGGATTCCTAGGCAGAATGCTATTTTCTGGTGAAGAAGTGATGAAAAAAGCAAATGTATTGTCTGGTGGTGAAAAGGTTCGTTGCATGCTTTCAAAAATGATGCTTAGTGGTTCAAATATACTGTTACTGGATGAGCCGACAAACCACTTAGACTTGGAATCCATCACTGCTTTGAATAATGGTTTAATTCGCTTTAAAGGATCAATGATTTTCGCATCTCACGATCATCAATTTATCCAAACAATTGCGAATCGGATCATTGAACTAACACCAAACGGAATGATCGATAAAGAAATGACGTACGACGAATATTTAGAGAATGATGAAATTCAAAACCAATTACAAAAACTATATGCATAAATTTTAAGGAATCAACCATGTGTTGATTCCTTTTTTTATTTAACCATAAAATGTTGGTCGATTTGCTTTATCAAGCTTTTATGAAGAACGAATAACAGCTTAAGAATAGGAGCTCGACTTACATTCCCTTGCTGAATAATTATGTAGTTGTTCATGATAGTTTTTTATATAAAAAACTAAATACCTTTTCAATCGGACTTCATATACATATAAGTATATTCAAAAAAGGTGTGGAGTTTGTATGACAATATCAGGGCTTGAATATATAAAACGAATTGACAACTTAAAAAATGAGGTTTGGATTAATGGACAGAAAATTACAGGAAACATTTCACAGCATCCTGCCTTTCAAGGCATAATAAAAAGTAAGGCCGCATTATTTGATCTTCAAAAAGACACCACCCACAAAGAACTTTTAACATATATGTCCTCTTCAAATAATGAAATAAACTTTTCCTTTCAACAGCCAAAGAGCTCGGAAGACTTAGAAAAGAGAAGGAATGCAACGATATTATGGTCTAAGACAAACGCCGGACTATTAGGAAGATCACCAGATTATGTAAACACAGGAATAATGGCATTAGGTTCTGCACACAAATTATTTGGAAATAGCGACCCAAAATTCGGCGCTAATATTCTTCGGACATACGAAAAAGCTAAGGAGCATGACCTAACATTCACACATACTTTTATCAATCCGCAAGTGAATCGCTCTGCTAGCTATTTTGAAGATACTGATTCCAATATTATTGCAGCAAAAATTATCAAAGAAAATTCTGATGGAATTATTATTAAAGGAGCTCGGTTATTGTCTACACAAGGAGGAATAACAGACCAGCTTTTAGTAATTCCTGCCGGTGGAAACTTTATCGATGAATCCTATATTTATGCTTTTACAGTCCCTTCGAATACACCGGGTTTAAAATTTCTTTGCCGTGAATCTTTTGTATTAAGTGATTCACCATTCGATTATCCCCTCGGATCACGTTTTGAAGAAATGGATACTATTGTAGTGTTTGATGATGTTTTAGTACCTTGGGAAAATGTATTTCTTTATAAAGATTACAACATCGCATTTTCGATGTTCAGTGATACTAATTTTAATACATTATTGCTCTATCAAGCTCTTACTAGAATGATTGTGAAGACAGAATTTATCCTCGGACTGTCTGAAGCTATTGTTGAAGCTATTAATATTGGAGAATATCAGCATGTAAAAGACAAAGTTACTGAAATTATCGTTACACTTGAAATATTAAAAGGATTACACTTTTCTGCTGAACTTCAAGCAAAGAAAAATAATTGGGGAACTTTAGTCCCCGATGCGAAACCACTAAATGCAGCCATTAATTATTATCCTCGTATATATCCGAGATTAATAGAAATTATTCAGCTGCTGAGTGGTAGCAGTTTAATTACACTCCCTACGGATAAGGATTTTCATTCACCTATTCGGCACTTTATTGATCAATATCTTCAAGGAGCCAATTCATACGCAGAAGATAAAGTGAAGCTCTTTCGTTTAGCATGGGATCTATGTATGAGTCCATTTGGAACAAGACAAACTCATTTTGAACGATTCTTCTTCGGTGATCCAGTTAAATTATCGATGGGATTATATAACGGATATCCGAAAGATGAATATGTAAAGTATATTAAAGAATTTCTAACATAATTTTCCCATTTAAAAAGTAACCAATCGCTTTTTGATTGGTTACTCCGTTTGTTTTATCACACTATGAATCGCCTCCATCATTTCCTGATAGCTGGTACATCTGCATATATTTGATTCCATCCAGTCTTGTACGGTTTTATTATCGGCATTAGGAAACATCGTTAATAGAGAATGAGCATTCATTATGAACCCAGGAGTGCAGAATCCGCATTGAAAAGCATTTTTCTCGACATATGCTTTTTGGATAGGAGAATATTTCAACCCTTCAATAGTTATAATATCTTTCTCTATTGCTTCTATAGCTAGCATTAAACATGATTTTTGCGGCCAGCCATCTACCATGATTGTGCATGCTCCACAATCTCCATTTCCACAACCATATTTCGTTCCAGTTAATCCAAATCCATTTCGAATGACTGTTAATAATGTATCTGCTGCACGAAAATGGACCTCCCTTTCTTCCCCATTCACTTGTAAGAAACCATTGAAAAACTTGAAGTCAGTCATTTACTCAACCTCCAGTTTCTGAAATAATTCAAGCATGGTATTTTCTAATAGAAAATTTTTATATTTGGCGGACCCTTGAATATCATCGATAATAGGTTGCGGCCAAAGCTCCAATGCTTTTTTTATCCTTTCTTTAAATGGTAATTGTCTAAGATTTAATTGTTCATCAACAATATCCGCTTGGATGGGAAATTTTGATGCCCCACTTACTGCAATTTTTAATCTTCCGTTTAATTTAACTGCATTTATAGAGATAACAGGATAACCAACCGTACCAATTGTTCTAATTTTCTTTGCAAAAAAAGGTGCTTTAATATACTTTTCATCTACTACTAAATGAATAAGCAGTGTACCAGATGGTAACTGATATTCCTCATTAAAAGCATCTTTAAGGGAGATCATTTTAACACCATTTTCATCTGCTATCACTACTTTACCGTCTGCCACTAAGAATGGAAGGATCGCTTCCTTAAACCGAATATTACTGCAAATATTTCCACCTAATGAAATTTTATTTCTAGCCGTTTGGTCAGCAATTTCATTGGCCGTTTGACTTAATAATGGATAGCTATCCTGATAAACTGCTTGAGTTAAAGAAATGCAAGAACCCAGAATATAATTTTGATTTTCTAACAATAAACTATTACACTCACGTATTCCATTTATATCAATGACAGCATCTGTTGATAACAGATTAATTCTTGCAAGCGTAATAATTTCTGTACCACCACCAAAATACATTGATTTTTTCCCTTGTAATTTAAGTTGGTGAAATAAATCAACAGCTTCCTGAATAGATTGTGGTTTATAGTATTCAAAATTAAAAGGTATCATATCGGTTCTCCATTTTAGTCCGCCATAGGTTTTCAGGAGTTAATGGTAATGTATAAATTTCCGTTCCCATTGCATTTGATAGACTATTTGATAACGCAGCAGGAATTCCAATAATACCATGCTCTCCAATTCCACGAATTCCATATGGTGAATCTAAGAATGGAGTTTCTACAAAGTCGACAATATATTCAGGATTTTCCCCATATCTTAACAAATGGTATGTTCTTAGTTGGGGATTTAACACAACACCTTCTTTAGAAAAATCAAATTTTTCTCTTGTGGCAAAGCTTAAGCCCATATGCGCTGCCCCCATTACCTGCCCCGTTGCAAGTAAAGGGTTTATTAGTCTTCCACAATCAATTACTGCATACACTTTTTTCAACTCATATGTGAAGTTTTCAATATCAAATTCAACTTCCACAGCTTCTGCGCCAACAGTCCATTCAGGACCAGGAACACCTTTTCCGGTATCGGGATCAATTGGTACAATATTTCGTAAGATGTATTTACCCCTACCTATAATCTCTCCTCCAATAGCATTTCCTTTTGGATATTTATATCCATGTGCAAGTTCAGCCATTGGAATGCTTTTAGCTGGATTCGCTCTCAAATACACGTTTCCTTCCCCTACTTCTAAGTCCTCTTCTTCCACAAGTAATATTTTCGCTGCAATATGTTTGAATTGCTCAATGGCATCATTACAAGCATCCATTACAGCTCTACCAACCATAAACGTCCCCCTACTTGCGACCGTTTTCCAATGTTCGGGAGTAATTTCTGTGTCAACTGCCATCTTCACATGGACCATGTTTACATCTATTTGGAAACGTTCTGAAATGATTTGTGTTAGCGCTGTTTTGGTGCCTTGACCAAGTTCTACTAATCCACAATTAAGATTCATACTGCCATCATCGTTAAAAGTAATAATGGCTCCTGAACCAGCATCAGAATCTATATTGGAAGTCTTCCATAAACCGCTAATCCCAAGTGATCTTATTTTATTCGAGCCAATTTTTTGCTTATATTCAATATTGGGTCCGATAAGTTCCTTTAAGCGTTTGAAACATTTTGTAACATTACCTATATTACTTGTTGTTAATTCTGTTTGTGTAGGAGTTGTGTCCCCTGGTTTAATGGCATTTTTAATTCGAAAATCTATCGGATCCATCTTTATTTCCTTGGATAATATATCGATAGTTCGGTCAATGGCAAACGTCAACTCTGAGTGACTAAATCCGCGGAAAGAGGTAGTGTATGGATGGTTTGTATACATACAGTAGGAGTCACACCATACGTTTTCTATATTATAAGGACCTGTGCAATCAATAGCTGCGGATTTACTCATATCTACTCCTTTATCTGAGTATGCTCCTCCATCAAACCAATGAGTTATTTTTGCTGCTTGAATCTTTCCATCAAAGCTGCAACCAATTTTAACGATTGCATCAAGTCCAATATGAACAGGAGACATAATAAGATCTTCTTCTCTTGAATTCAACACTTTAACAGGTTTCCCACCTACCGCTCTAGAGCCGATAAAAGCTAGGTATTCAAGCTGAATGGCAGCCTTCCCACCATAAGCTCCACCTACTAATGGTGTATGAACATCTACTTTTCCTTCTTCGATATTAAAAATACTCGATATTGATTTTTTTATTAAATATGGTGCTTGTGATGCAGAATGAATAATTACATGCCCGGCAGGAGTTATTTCTGCAACTGTACATCTTGTTTCCATAGCAGCATGATCCGCTTGCGTAAAGGAATAACTCTTTTCAATAATGACATCACATTTGGAGAATCCGTCTTCAATATTTCCTTTTCTGATTTTGGTATGATTGGCGATATTAGTCCCAGGTACTGGATATACACCTTGACTCACTTGATAATTACCAAGGTTCTCATGAACAAGGGGTGAATTCTGCTTCATCGCTTCTTGTGGTGAATTGACTAACGGAAGTGGTGAATACGATATTTTTACGAGGCTTGCGGCTTGTTTTGCTTGATACTTTTTTTCAGCTACAATCATGACAATGGGTTCACCATAATATCGTACCTTTGAATAAGCTAGAGGAGGACGATCAAAAATATCTTCACCGGTTAGTGGAAGATTTTCTCCAGTAATAATTGCTCTAACACCCTGTATACTTTTAGCGTGAGAAATATCTATAGAAAGAATTTTTGCGTGTGCATATGGACTTAAAACGAATTCAGTCTCTAATACATGCGAAAAAGCCATATCATTTATATATTTACTATTGCCTGTTACCTTGTTAAGGGCTTCCTTTCTTAAAATGCTTTTGCCCAAACCAGACATAAGGATTTACCTCCATAACAAATAAATTGTACTTTTATTTCTATATGCTTAGGCTTTGAAATATATGTGATAACTTGTCTTTGAAAAATATAAAAACCCGCCAAATTTGACGAGTTTTATTCGTTAAGTAAATGTTTGACACGCTGTATCATCTTTGTTAATTTATCTGCGTTCTTTTTATACATTTTTTTCGCGTCGTTTGATTCGGTTGCAAGCGTAAATAGTTCCAAATCAGCTTGACATTTTTTAATCGTGGCAAGTAAAAGCGCTCTTTCCTGTGATTTTGGGATTTGAATTTTATCATCAAAAATATCGACAGTTAATTTCCCGTATGAATCAATTTGGCCAACAACTACATTGTCTAAAGCAACATTAAGTTTTTGCAGTTCTGTTTCTAACCATGCACGATTATAACCACTTAATCCTAATGGTTCGTCCAATATTTTTCCTTCCATAATAACAGTTTGAGGTTCTTTTTCCGATGGGACTACTAACCGGATATCCTTTGGTGATAGTGGCTGACTTTCTTTTTTCAATAAAACACTTAAATCACCGCTTGGTTCTAGGACTGCAAATTCAACATCGGCAATATTAAAAGCATTTTTCTGGCGAAGAAGCTCCATTAAATTATCTACACTATATTTTTCTTTATTTAAATTATCCTCTTGAATTTTCCCGTCTCTTATCACAACTGTAGCTTTTCCTTCTAAAAGCTCTCTTAATTTTTTGTTCTTTAATGTGATCAGGCTTATAAAAAGAGGAATAACTGTCCAAACTAACAAGCTACAGATGCCATAAAAAAAGTTATCTTTTACCCCTGTTGAGGTTTGAGCAGCAATATTCCCTATCGTTATTCCTACAACGTATTCAAAAAGCGAGAGTTGTGAAATTTGTTTTTTACCTAGAATTTTTGTAAGTATGAACAGAACAATAAGTAATGAAAGAGACCTAATTACAATGTCTAACCACTCTGGTAAATTCATTACACACTCTCACTCCTTAACCCTTATACTGTGGTTCTTCTCTTTCCAATACATAAACGCGATTTTGCAAATCTTGAATAATCTCTTCTGTTTCCATCATACATTCATGAAACAGTCGCTTTGATTCATCATCTCTTGAGAGAATCGCTAAATGACTAAAATTATCCTTTGCACCACTAAGACTAGCAATACAATTTTTCACATCTGATGCAATCGTCATCGTTATCCCCCTTTTTTCGTGAAATAGTCGATTGTGCAAGTTGGCAATTCCCCGTCCGATCGCTGGTCTTACACTAGTAAAAAGGCTTCTTCAAGGGATTCACCAACTCACAAAAGTTTTTTTTCCAGCGGCTTCCTCGAATGGAAACCGCCGATAGAAGTAATTTTTCTTACTGTTGTTTATATTGTGGTTCTTCTTGTTCAACCTCATTCATTCTTGGAGTTAATGTGTCAATAATAGATTGAGTTTGTTGTGCACATGTTTGATAAAGTTGCTTTGCTTGTTTATTATCAGTAGCCAATGCAAAACTTTCTAAGTTTGCTTGTGCACTTTTTAAACCAGATACTGTTTGTTTAATGTTATTAATAACCGTCATACAAGCACCCTCCATTTTTCCTGAATCAAATTTGTTCGTATTGAACGAATTTATTTTGTGAATATATACGACCTTTTATTATTTGAAATAATTCCCTTTCTTTTTAGAATGATTCATATTATTTAAATAGTTATATTCAATTATTTCAATTTAATATATAATTGTTAGTGTTACGAAATGTTCCCATAATTCTTATTTTTTAAGGAGGAATAAAAATGCAAAAAACCGTTGAGAAAAGATTAAAACGTTCTGAAGTTCCTGTTGAAAACACGTGGAATCTTGAAGATTTATTTGCTTCTGATAATCACTGGGAAGCAGAACTTAAATCTGTTGAAAGCGATATTTCGCAGGTTAGCCAATTTAAAGGAAAGCTTAATACGAGCGCAAAGGTATTATTGGATTGCCTAAATGCAGAGGAAGAGCTTTATTTACGGGTGATAAAAGTAGCGACTTATGCTAGTCTTAAATCTTCTGAAGACGGTTCTAATCCTGTTAATCAAGGAAATTCTTCTTTAGTTGCATCCATGCTTGCAAAATTAGGTGCTGCATTATCTTTTATCGAGACAGAAATTTTATCTTTTCCTGAAGGAACAGTTGAAAAATATTTACAGGAAGAAGCGGAATTAACTGTATTTAAAAATAAATTAAATGATTTATTAGAAAAAAAGAAATATATCCTTTCTCCTGAAGTAGAAGAGCTATTAGCATCTTTAAGTGAAATACATAATTCTCCATATACTATTTATCAGCTTGGTAAGTCATCTGATATGGAATTCGACTCAATCGATGGAGACGGTAATGAATTACCAATGTCATTTGCCCTTTATGAGGACCGCTATGAGTTATCACCAAATACAGATGTTCGTAGAAAGTCGTATGATTCATTCATAAAAACGCTTGAAAAATATAAAAACACTTTTGCTGCAACCTATGCCACTGAAGTAAAGAAACAAGTTACTTTATCGCGTGCTCGTAAATATACGTCTGTAACTGAAATGCTTTTGCACTCTCAGAAGGTATCAGAGGAAATGTATCATAATCAATTAGATATCATTCAAAAAGAATTAGCTCCACATATGCAGCGTTATGCTAATTTGAAAAAACGTGAACTAGGTTTAGATAAAATGTTATTCTGTGACCTAAAGGCTCCATTAGATCCAGAGTTTAACCCAAAAACAACTTATAGTGAAGCAACTAATATGATTATTGATGCTCTTGAAGTAATGGGACCAGAATATAGCCAAATTATGAAAACCGCCTTAACACAAAGATGGGTTGATTTAGCTGATAATATCGGTAAATCAACAGGTGCATTTTGTTCTAGTCCATACAGCGTACATCCATATATTTTAATTACGTGGACAGATACAATGCGTGGCGCCTTTGTCCTTGCACATGAGTTAGGGCATGCAGGCCATTTCTATCTTGCAGGGGCTAATCAAAGATTGGTGAATACTCGTCCTTCTACTTATTTTGTTGAGGCACCATCCACTATGAATGAATTATTACTTGCTAATCATATCTTAGCGAAAACAAATGATAAACGCATGAAACGCTGGGTAATCTCTAGTTTATTAGGTACTTACTATCATAACTTTGTTACTCATCTTCTTGAGGGTGAATTCCAAAGAAGAATTTACAATCTTGCAGAAGATGGAAAACCTTTGACAGCCAAAACACTTTGCGAGCAAAAACACGATGTATTAACTAGCTTCTGGGGTGATGCTGTTGAGTTAGATGAAGGTGCAGGTTTAACATGGATGCGTCAGCCACATTATTATATGGGACTATATCCATATACGTATTCCGCTGGATTAACGATTTCTACCGCAGCTTCACAAATGATTCAAGAAGAAGGACAACCGGCGGTAGATCGCTGGTTAGATGTATTAAAATCTGGTGGTACGTTAAAACCACTTGATTTAATAAAAAAAGCCGGTGTTGATATGTCAAAACCAGATGCCATTCGAAAAGCCGTCGCTTACGTTGGGTATTTAATTGATGAGTTAGAAAAGAGTTATGAATAAATTATTAAAGTAGAAAAAAAACGCCCTACCGATTATTCGTCGGTTTTAGGGCGTTTTTTTGAGATAAGTAGAGCTACTTGTATCATAATTAAAGGGAGAGAAGTCTTTTTTCGATACGCCAAGTATTTCGGTTCCCATGTATCTGCGTATTTCTCTTTAAAATTTTTAAGCCCCTTAAAATGGTAGATGAAATTACCATGCAAATATATTTGAGACGCTAGCTTTTCTCCGAGAAACGAATATTTTGATAAACCAACATTTGCCAGTGGTGCCATCCCAATGTTAAAACGTTTATAACCATTTTGACTTGCCCATTCAAATAGTTGAAGAAACATAAAATCCATAATCCCAGGTGGTGAATCAGACAACTGTCGCATTAGGTCCAATGATACCGTTTCATGCTCATCATATTTAGGCATTAAAGATGTAAAAGCAATGGCAACTCCATCTTTATTCTGTACAACTGCAATAGGGCCCGAATTTATGTAATCCCTATCAAAGAAACCTAATGAAAAACCTTTTTCAAGTCGGCCTTGTAACCATTCCTCTGATATGAATTGAAGACGATTTAATAATTCTTCAGAAAATGGAGGTTCTAGAACGGTACAGGAAAAGCCTTCTCTTTCCAATTTGTTTTTTGCGGCTCTTAAATTTTTCATTTTTTTTCCTGATAAAGAAAACTCCTCAACTTTAACATATGCTTCCTCTCCTAATTTGAAAAAGTCATATCCATTTTCATGCAGCTTTGGTAGCATCTCTTTTGTAACCTCATAATAAACTGGTGTATAGCCATACAGATTTGCAACATCGTGAAATTCTTCAATACAATCATGAAATTCTCTTTCATCCCCTACTGGATTTCCTAGCACAACAAGCTTGTCCGCATATTTTTGAAAAGCAAACAGTACATTTCCTGATTTGCTCCAATAAATCATTTTGTCATGTAAAAATATTAGATGTGAGAGAACCGTTCCACCGTATTTTTGTAAATGTTGCATAATCTTATCTGTTTCAGTTATAGATGAACGAAATTGGGCTTCATAAGGTTTTCTTAACCAGTACACAAAATAAATGACAATTAGCGCTATGATTAAACCTAAGAGTGCACTTTTAAATAGATCACTTGAATCTAAAATCATATATTTTCGGATAACGTGAGAGATTTTCATTTTCTGACTATGTTCCGGTAAATTCATATAGCCAATGAATATATACAAAATAATAAAGAAAAGAATACCTATAAAATCAAAGACCGCTCTACCCCATGTGACAACAAAATTAATACGATAAAAACTTTTTTTCGATAACCATAAGATGAAAGCAACAATACATAAAAAGATTGCTTCTTCATAATTAAGATTCTTCGTAAGAGAAAGAATTGCAGCGAATATTAACATGAACATGGTGAAATAGTAAGCCCATTTTACTTTGTATTCAATTCCTCTCGATAAAAACAATAATAATAAACCAGCTGCAACAGAAAGTTGATGCGATAGGTTCATAATTGGAAAGGAAAGAAATCCCCTTAAAAAAGCGATTCTTTCTAATACCCCAGGCAGTGCTGCTGAAATTAACAAAATAATTCCAGAGAAGAAAACGAGAAGAGTAATAATCCAATGACTAATATTTCTCGCTAAGAAATGTATTACCTGTCTATATGGTTTGTCCAAGTCCTTCCACAATTTTTTCAGAAAAATAACAGTACCAATTATAAATGGAATAATATAATAACTGATACGATAAAAAAGCAGAATCAGCAATATTTTTTCTGTTGGTATATGGATACTTTCAAATCCTAATATCATGATTAAGTCAAAGGATCCAATCCCACCAGGAATCATACTTACTATTCCGGCACAAGAAGCAACAATAAAGATAGGAAATAATTCCTTTAATGTAATATGTATATGAAGGATATTTGCGATGGACAAAAACAACATGATAGCAAACATCCATTCAAAAATGGAGATGACAATCAATTCAATGATATGAATTGTTTTAAAATGCTCTGTTTGAGATTTTCGTTCTCTAATTTTCGTTAAAATAATTAAAATAGGCGCATACAAACTTATTACCCAAACAGCTAGCTTTATCCATTTCATCCCTGACAAAAAACTTGTATGCATAATCCCAAGGGAAACAATCCAACTAAGAATGGAGAGACCAGCTAAATAAAATAATGATATTTGCGCGATATTTTTAACGAGGACACCACGATCCTTGTACTTCCCTTTAAAAAAATATGTACGTAAGCTTAATCCCGCTACTCCTCCAAAACCAATAAAATTGGAATAAGTATTTATTGTTAAAGAATATTTAGCCATTTCAAATTTTGGTATCCCAAGGTTCAGAATTCGATTAAGCACTTGATCATAAAATATCATAGGTGTTACCGCAATAACTCCTAAGATAATAATTATTATGACATTATGAACATTTATTTGATCTAAATGATTTTTTATTAAATTTATATCAAAATTCTTAATCATTTTTCTGGATTCCAAAAAGATAAATAAAAGAAGTATTACTGGGAATAAGAATTTTAAAGTAGATATAACCTTCTTATTCAGCTTCAAACATTGCACCCGCTTTCCACCTAGACCTAAGCACTAGTATATACTAAAACTTTCCTATTTTAAAACTAATTATTAATTTAATGGTTTTGAAAGGTAAAAAAAGATAGCATTATTTGCTATCTTTTTCTCTATTTCTACAATGTCACTGCGTTTTCTTCTTCAATACGACTTAATCGCTCAGCAACTTCTTCTTGTGTTAAGTTATGCTCTTTAATATAAAGATTTCTAGGATGTACTCGACATTCATGGGAGCAGCCACGTAAATATTTATGTTCATTTTCTTCAGTACATAAAATTTGTTTATTACATTCAGGATTTGCACAATTTACATAGCGTTCACAAGGTTCACCGGTAAAATATTCTTTCCCTACAATAACATGTTCTTTGTGATTAATAGGAACAGCAATTCGCTCATCAAATACATAGCATTGACCATCCCATAATTCACCTTGTACCTCTGAATCTTTACCATAAGAAACGATTCCACCATGAAGCTGCGCTACATCTTCAAATCCTTCTCGAACTAACCAGCCTGAAAACTTTTCACAGCGAATTCCACCTGTGCAGTAAGTCAATATTTTTTTGCCATCAAACATTTCTTTATTAGCACGAACCCAATCTGGTAATTCCTTAAATGTTTCAATGTCAGGCTTAATTGCCCCTCTAAAATGACCAAGATCATACTCATAATCATTTCTTGCATCTAAAATTACTGTATTTTCATCTTGCATCGCTTCAAAAAATTCTTTTGGGCTATAATACTTACCAGTAAGTTCATTCGGATTAACATCATCTTCTAATCGAAATGTTACAAGTTCATTGCGGGGTCTTACATGCATTTTCTTGAATGCATGACTATCAGCTTCATCTACTTTAAAAACAATCCCATCAAAACGAGGATCATTTTTCATCATATTCATATATTCTTCTGTTTCTTCTACAGGACCTGATAGCGTCCCATTTATCCCTTCATTTGCAACAAGGATTCTTCCTTTTAAACCAAGCTCTTTACAAAATTTTAAGTGCTCCGCTGCAAATTCCTCAGGATTCTCAATATTCGTATAAAAATAATATAATAATACTCTGTAAGGCTTTGTTTCTGACATATTATTACCACCTATGAATTTATATTTGCAAGATATAAATGTATTTAGGCTGTAGTTGATATACACTTTTTCTCTTACAAGAAATTATTGTATAAAAATAACTCCAATTGTGCAAGGGAGAATTTGTGTACATTCTCCCATAATTCTCCTGTCAGAATGCATTAACATTTACTGAATTAAAAATTAGTCGAATTTAATGCCTTTCAATGCCTCTGCAAGGGCGTTATTTATTGGTTCATCAGCATTATTTTGCTGCTTTAAATATTTTTGCACAGAGCGTTTATCCATTTTTCCACCAGACTCTTTTTTGCGTCGTGCTTCAAATGCAGATAACTTCTCACGATATCCACATTGACATGCGAAGATTTGACCTTCCCCTTCACCACGAAGTTCCAATTTCTTTTTACATTGAGGGCAGCGTGCGTTCGTTACACGTGCTACATTTTTTCTATAACCGCATTCACGATCCTGGCAGACAAGCATTTTCCCTTTCTTACCATTTACTTCTAACATTGGTTTCCCACAGTCTGGGCAGGATTTAGTTGAGATATTATCATGTTTATATTTTTTATTACTTGCTTTAATTTCTGCCACTATTTCTTTTGTATGTTCTTTCATTTCATTGATGAATACATTTTTATTCAGTTTACCTTTAGCAATTAGTTCAAGCTTTTGTTCCCATTCAGCTGTAGTTGCTGGAGACTTTAATTCATCTGGAACTAAATCTAAAAGTTGACGTCCTTTAGAAGTGATATAGATTTCTTTTCCACCACGTTTTTCAATTAAGAATGAATTAAATAATTTATCAATAATGTCAGCACGAGTGGCAACTGTCCCAAGTCCACCAGTTGATTTTAACGTTTCTGCAAGTTTCTTATCCTTTGTTTCCAAGTACTTAGTCGGGTTTTCCATTGCTGATAATAAAGTTGCTTCTGTAAAACGTGATGGTGGCTTGGTTTGTCCAGATGTCTGAGCAATTAATTCTGTCCTTAATACATCACCTTTTTCAAGACGTGGTAATAACTGCTCTTTTACATCATCTGTCGTTTCATCATCATCATCACGATTATCGTAAACTTCTTTCCAGCCAGCGTGGATTACTGATTTACCACGTGCAATAAACTTTTCATCTTCAATTGTTGCATGTACTGTTAATTGTTCAAATTCAAACGCAGGTAATAATACGGCTAAGAATCGTTTTACAACTAGATCATAAATTTTACGTTCTTTATCTGAAAAAGAGGATAAATTTACAAATCCCTCTGTTGGAATGATAGCATGGTGATCACTAACCTTACTATCATCTACAAATGATTTTGTTGCCTTAATAGGCTTTTTTAATATCTTATTTGCAAGAGAACGATACTCCCCAACACTACATGCTTTTAAACGTTCTGGAAGCGTACTAACGATGTCTGCCGATAGATAACGCGAGTCAGTCCGAGGATATGTTAAAACTTTATGTTGCTCATACAATTTTTGCATGATATTCAATGTTTCTTTTGCCGAATAGCCAAAGATTTTATTGGCATCACGTTGTAATTCTGTTAAATCATATAGAGCTGGTGCGAATTTTTTCTTTATTTGCCGATCAACGGAAACAATTTTTCCATCAATACTCCCAAGAGATTTTACGATATTCTCTATTTTTTCTTTATTAAAACTGCGAGTATTTCCATTAGCATCCTGCCATGTTAATTTTATCTTATCTGTCACAGCTTCAATGCCATAATAGTTCTGCGGTTTGAAGTCCTTTATTTCGTCTTCGCGTGCAGCAACCATTGCAACAGTTGGTGTTTGTACACGACCACAATTTAGTTGTGCATTAAATTTAGTGGTTAATGCACGAGTTGCATTTAAGCCTATATACCAATCTGCCTCAGAACGTGCTACAGCGGATGCATATAAGTTTTCATAAGCTTTTCCAGGTTTTAAGTTATTAAATCCGTCTTTGATCGCTTTATCGGTTACAGAAGAAATCCATAATCGTTTGATTGGCTTATGAATTTTTGCTTTATCAATAATCCAGCGTGCGACCAATTCTCCTTCTCTCCCAGCATCCGTAGCTACTATTATTTCATTGACATCGCTGCGGATTAACTGAGCTTTTACAGCATTAAACTGCTTTCCAGTTTGTTTCATAACAACTAATTTCATACGTTCTGGAAGCATTGGAAGATCTTCTAAATTCCATGTTTTATATTTATTATCATAGCTTTCCGGATCAGCTAAAGTTACTAAATGTCCTAAAGCCCAAGTGACTATATATTTGTCTCCTTCTAAAAATCCATTTCCTTTCTTCGTGCACTTCAATACTCTTGCTATATCACGTGCCACGGATGGTTTCTCCGCAATTACTACACTTTTTCCCATATTTCGAACTCCTTTACTGACTTTGTAAGGTCTAATATACCATAGTTTTTTATAAATAGTCTTCTAGATACACCTAAGACAATTTTAGTAAAAATCTGATCATATTAAGGTGTTTTTTTCTTTTTCAACATTTATAATATAATTATACGTTTACAAAAAGGAGATGATCTTAATGGCAAAAAGTAATGCTAAAAAAAGGCGTGAGAAGCTTGTAAGAGAAGGGAAAAGAAATCCATTAGAAAATAGAGGGGTATATGCATTAGCTGATATGAGGACAAGAAAAAACAAAACAAAACAAGAACTACTTTCACAAGTTAAACATAAAGGTCGATTATCTTATGAGGATTTTAAAGATAATCGACCTTCTTATTTATTCTGCATTTAGTTCCCTTACTTTGTCATCGGTCGGCAGAAATAGAGTAAGCAGACCTAATAAAGGTAAAAAGCTACAGAAAATCATCACAAATTTAACGCTGAATATATCTGCAAGTGTACCGTATAATACAGCTCCAATAGCTCCCATCCCAAATGCAAACCCAACAATTAAGCCAGATACCACCCCGATTTTTTGTGGCATTAATTCTTGTGCATACACAACGGTAACACTAAAGCTGGAAGTTATAATAAATCCAATCAGGAAAAATAATGGAATAACTAAAAATAATGGTACATATGGAAGAACTAGAGTTAGCGGAGCAGCACCAACTAAAGAAAACAAAATAATATTTCGTTTACCAAATCGATCTGCTAATGGCCCTCCTAAAAATGTACCGATTACGCCTGCAATCATAAAGATAAAAATATAAACTTGTGCCTGTTTTACAGAAAGACCGTAATCATCAATTAAATAAAATTGATAAAAATTGGAGATGCCTGCAGAATACCAGGAACGGGCAAATACAATAAATACCAACAAAACCATTGCAGCTTTTATTTTTGGGTTAATTGGCTTATGAACAGCCTCTACCACTTTTTTCTTAGCCGTTTTTAATCCTAATGTTATTTGCTCTTTATACCAGTTCGATACAAAGCTAAGTACAATGATTCCAATAATAGCAACACCTACAAAAGAAAGAACACCTTTTTGCCCAAATGGTACAAATATAAGTGCCGTAAATACTGGTGCAAGTGACTGCCCGAAGTTTCCTCCTACTTGATAAATTGACTGTGCTAACCCACGTTTACTTCCAGCTGCCATGAAGGCAACACGAGAACCTTCAGGATGAAAAACAGCCGAACCAATACCGATGAAAAATACGGAACATAGGATTATATAAAAATTAGGTGATAGCCCAAACCCTACTAATCCAAATAAACTCATTAACATTCCCAATGGTAACAAAAACGGTGTCGACTTCTTATCAGCATAATATCCAAAAACAGGCTGCATTACAGAGGAAGTCATATTAACTACAAACGCAATCCACCCTATTTGTGAATAGCTCAATTTTAATGTATCTTGCAATATTGGAAACATTGCAGGCACAACTGCTTGAATTGAATCATTAAAAAAATGCCCTGAACTAATTGCAACTAAAATGCCATATACGGTGGCTAATTGGAGATTAGTTTGTTTTTGTTTTGCAGCTACTGCCATTTTCTTCTCTCTCTTTCATATAAAATGTTAATACTTCTCTTTTTATTAGGTTTCCGAAATAAACCGATAAACTGATTATACATGGTTTTTAAAATAAAAAAATAAAAACTTTTCTATAAAACCATCGTACATAGTTAGTCTTTCATTTGGAAAAATGATAATGGAGGTGAAAGAATGGCGAATCGAAAAAAGGACCCGTCGAAGATAGGTTTAAATTCACCGCAGGTTAAAGGGCAAGGTACAACAAATGAGGAGACTGGGACGATAAAAGCGGACGCTTCCAGAAAAAAGCACGGAAGATAATAACAAATGTGCTAGCCGATAGGCGCTATTGAAATTGAAGTACAAATTTCACCTGGAGCTAGACGGAGACAATGTTATCACATGGATAAATTCTATAACTGTCTAAACAATGAATATTTTTCCATCTATTTGGAAGCCTAAAATATTAAGAGGAGGTGTAGGAAATTGGCGAAAATTGGTGTAGAACAATCATTATCTAATGTATCGCAAGTTCTCCGCGAAAAAGGATATGATGTTGTGGAGTTAAAAAATGAACAGGATGCAAAGGGTTGTGACTGCTGCGTTGTTACTGGTGGCGATGAAAATGTAATGGGAATACAAGACGTAATAATCCAAGGGTCAGTAATCGATGCAAGAGGCATGTCAGCTGATGAAGTATGTCAAGAGGTTGAAAGCAGAATTCAGTAAATAAGCTATAAATCTAAAACATCTAAATAACCCCTTCATCCCAAATAGATAAAGGGGTTATCATGATTTCATTAATATTAACTATTTCACTGTATTTCCCATAATGAAAAAGTGGTTAAAATAAAAATGAAATGAACCACTCAACAAATTTAGATTTTTGCTTTATGGAGAAGACTGGAAACGGTACAGTATCTTTCAATGGTATCCATGATAGGACAACTTGAATATTAGATAATTCCTCTAGTAAATAAAGATCGTCGCTATTTCTAATAATCACTGCTTTCGGTAATGAAGCATATTTATATCCTTCAATCAATATCAAATCTAAAGGTAAGCGTTCATAATAATCTATGATTTCATCCAATGACCAATATTTTGATTGTTTTTTTATTATTAGTTCACCATTGCCCTCTACAGCCGCATAAACTGCACCAGCATTAAGATGTTTCACACTGTCTTTTTCCATGTTTTCCTTTGCAGGAGTACCTCCATGCCCATGGTGTTTAATGGTTCCAATCTTTAAACCTGATCTGTCTCCATATTCGATAATTTCCTGAACAAGAGTTGTTTTTCCGCTATTTTGAAACCCTACTATCTGGAAGATTTTCGTTGTTCCACCCATGATTCTTCACTTCCCGCTTGATCCTCTATCAATAGGATATCTACTAAATCACCCGTTTTATAGCCTCTTGTACCTCCAGGTAAGACCATTAAACAATCAGCCCAAGCTATAGATGTCACTACATTTGGTTTATCCAAACCAACAGGCTCTACATATAGACATCCATTATCATAACTCAACTTACTTCGAACAAAGCGATTAAATGGATTCGGTTTTGGGAAATCCTCTTTTAAAGTGGCAGTTGCCTTTCTTAAAAAAGGCTTGTTGGAATATAACCAATAACGAATGATTGGACGAACATATAATTCAAATCCAACATAACAGGAGGATGGATTACCTGATAAACCAAATAATAATTTATTGTCGCATTTCGCTACCGTAGTAACACTGCCCGGACGCATCGCAATTTTATTAAATAAAACTTGTGCACCAATTTGTTCATATATTTCCGGTAAGTAATCAAAATCGCCAACCGAAACTCCTCCGGTAGTAAGAATGATATCACATTCATTCATTGCGGACTTCACGGCAGTAAGCAATGATTCTATTTTATCTGCACAATTTTCATATTTTTTAATAGACGCTCCTGCTCGATTAATTTGCGATTCAATCATATACCCATTACTATTACGGATTTTTCCTGGTACCAGTGGTTCATCCACTCTTAATAACTCACTTCCTGTTGCAATTACCCCAATAACCGGTTTTTTTGCTACTGGCACTTTATGATATCCAAAGGTCGCTAAAAGCGCCTTTACTCCTGGATTAACTACCGTTCCCTGTTCTAATAAAACTTGCCCCTTTTTTGTATCTTCCCCTTGGAAAGAAACATTTTCACCTGCTTTTACTTTTCTTTTTATCGTAATGAATTTTTTACCAACGGAAGTTTCTTCTTTCACAAGTTCGAGCATAATTACTGAGTCGGCTCCTTGCGGAATAGCTGCTCCGGTCATAATCCGAATTGCCTGAAATTCTTGTAATTGTTTCATACTAACTTGACCAGCAGCAATCTCATCTACTACATCAAATTGTACAGGATTATTACTAGATGCCTCTAAAGTATCACAAGACCGAATCGCAAACCCATCATATGGGGATCGATCAAACGGAGGAACATCATGATCGGCAATTAAAGGCTCTGCTAAAAATCTATTATCGCATTCATCAATAGATACCCACTCTATTTCCCCTCTTTTTTTCCATTCCATTATTTTCTCGGTTGCTTCTTTTACCCAAATGGGCTTTCTCCGTTCTACCATTCTGCATCCCCCTTTATTTTCTTTCATTTTATACCTTATTACCTTTTCTTGAATGATATTTTGATAGCTTCATTGTCATTCTTTTTCTTTTAGTATAAGATTTTCCAACAAAAAAAGCAGTATTGTCTATACCACTTTTTCTAGTATTTGCAAGTATTATCCACCAATATAAGACATTTCAATCTTTTTCTTTAATGGCTTATGATTATTTCTTTCATCTGAGTACCTATCAGCCCGCTTGTTCCAAATAGAAGTGATTTCATTTTTTATTGTCTCATCTGTAGAACCATCCCGAAGAAGCGCTCTTAAATCATTACCGTTACTGGCAAAAAGACATGTGTATAGCTTTCCATCCGCAGAAATTCTTGCCCGCGTACAACTTGAACAAAATGATTCTGAAACAGAAGTGATAAATCCTACTTCTGCATTACTTCCTTTAAACCGATATCGTTTTGCAACTTCACCAAAATAGCCTGAATCTAGAGGTTCTAATGCAAAGTGGGAGGTTAAGATCTCATATATTTCTTTTTTAGTAATTACTTTCTCCAAATTCCATCCGTTTGAATTTCCAACATCCATAAACTCAATAAAGCGCAACGTAATGCCTTTATCACGAAAATATTCTGCCATTGGAACTATCTGTTGATCATTTACCCCTTTTTGAACAACCATATTAACTTTAACGTGAAATCCCATTTCAACTGCTTTGTCAATTCCTTCTAAAACCACTTTCGAGGAAAATCCTCTTCCATTTAACCTTTTAAATAGATCATCATCTAATGCATCCAGACTAATGTTAAGTCTGCGAAGTCCTGCTTGATATAAATCTTTTGCTTGTCGAGTAAGCAGTACACCATTTGTTGTAAGACCCATATCTGAAATACTTTCTATATAGGAAAGTTTACCAATTAGATCGGGAAGACCCTTTCGAAGTAATGGCTCGCCACCTGTTAATCTAATTTTTCTTACACCTAAATCAGCAAAAAGCTTAGCTATTCTTTCAATTTCTTCAAATGATAAAACTTCATTTTTCGGCAAAAACGGAAAATCGGGACCAAAAATTTCTGCAGGCATACAGTATTGACATCGGAAATTACAACGATCCGTAACGGAAATCCGCAAATCATGCAGCGGTCTCTTTAACTGATCTGTAATCATATCATTCAAAACAACTTCCCCCTTGATAAGATACAATCATTCTTTATCACCTTTTATTATATTTAAAATAACAAAATATTAATAATATAATGAATAACTTTTTTGTATAGCAACAAAAATAAGCTAACACAGGCTCTATGTTATTACATTTTTAACCTACAATGAAAAGAAAATTATTACTCGAATGAAAACAAATCTGTTTTTAACCAAGAAATGTGAAAAAGGGTGATTTTATCTCACCCTTTTTTTGCGATATTTCAACCTCCTAAAAGTCCAGCCAGCTCCTATACCTACAATTGCAAGTGGAATCATGAAGAGCCAAGGATTTTGTTTTTGAGTTTCTGAAACCTTTCCGCTAGAAATCGCTTCAACAGCTAATGGCTTTTGCTCTGTAAGCTGAAAAGAATTTAAGATTGCTCCGGTTTTATCAACAATTTCTAATATCCCACCATCTGTTATCTTTTCCGTAACACTAGAATGAAGTGGAGTGCTATATAGAAAATCTTCCTCTGATTTAAATGTTTTGTCATCATATTTATAGATCGAATCCTTTGGTAAGGTAGCCGTCTTATAATTATTAAATCCATAGTCAAGAAGCTGCTTTGTATCTTGATATTCATCTTGCTTTGATTTTGCATCCATCGTAATAACTGTTAAATGAATATTTGGGTTCTCTGCAGTTGTTGCTAGAGTTTGTCCTGATTGATCAACATATCCGGTTTTACCACCTGTGATACCTGGGTAAGGCATTTCTCCTTTTAGCATTAAATGATGAGTAATAAGGGTGGTATGCCAGCCTTCCCCATCCCATTTTAATTCTTTAGTCCCAAAAATCTCTCGAAAGGTTGGATTTTTCATGGCATAGTCCGTAATCATTGCAAGATCGTTTGCAGTCGTATAATGTTTTTTATCAAATAAGCCATGTGGGTTTACAAAATGTGTATGATGCACACCAATCTTTTGCTCAAGAAATATATTTAACTTTTTCGCAAAGGTTGGAATATCTCCACCCATGTATTCAGCAATGGCAACCCCTGCATCATTTCCAGAATTTATTAAAAGTCCTTGTAATAAATGCTTTAATGTAACCTTCTCACCTTCTACAAGATATACCTTAGTTCCATCAGTATGTGCAGCATTTTTACTTATAGTAACAATATCATTTAAATTTCCGTTTTCAATTACATATATGGCTGTTGCAATTTTGGTTAGGCTTGCTGGATACAGCTTTTTATTGGGATTTTTTGAAAATAGAATTTGTCCGCTGTTACTATCTACTAAAACAGCAGACTTACTGGCGATTTTAATAGTTGGTTTTTCCGCTGCATTTACTTTTTCGAAAGCAGAAAAAGTAGTCAGTACCATTATTATAGAAAATAAAATTCGTCTTATCATAATTAACCTCTACCTATCCAATTGATTTCTACACAATTTTATCAAAAAAATAAAAATTCTTATATCTTTTTTCCTAAATTGTAATAGAAATGAAAAATTTGTCGAAAAAGACCGACCATTACTACTAGTATTTTGTAATTTTATAAGTCTAATAGAAAAGCTGTATAGAATAGGGTTTTCTATCCTTATTTTATTTTGTCATTTGTATTTCTTTTACCATTTTCGGATTTAGTCTGTTACTTTAGTCATTCATACAATTGACCCAAAGTCAGAGCCGTTTTTTATCTTCCTGAATAACATATACAACCGCAAAAAGGCGTACCTAATTAAAAGTGGTACACCTTTTATTTAATATGCTATTTTAAATACTTTTTAGAAGGAGCTTTCTAAGCAGGGGAAAAAGAACATTAGGCAATTCAGTGACATCGGATAAAATAATGCTGAAATTCCCATAAATATTTCGGAGTAAATTTCTTTGTCCTTCCAACACTGGGGTATTAGATAGAAAAATATTGATAACTTCTATTCCTCTTTTCCGCGCTTCTAATACAGCTTCATGTGTATCCACAATTCCATTTTGTTCATAACCAAAAGCAGCAGGTTCTCCATCGGAAAAAACTAATAAAAATTTTTGCTTTTCGTTTCTTTTTATAAGCTTCCTAGTCATATGCCGAATAGCATAACCATCACGATTATCTTCTTCCGGTTGTAACTGCATAATTGTCGCGCCTGTTTTTTTATTAAGGGAAGACCCAAAATCGATCACCGTTTTAAAATAATTCGGCTGCTTATATTTAGTTGCTTCACTCGTATCTTCCCAAAATCCAACAACTTCGTGTGAAACATACACGGATTTTAATGCTTCATGAAATAGTGTAATTCCTAGTTTCGTTTCAGACATCTTATCAGCCATCGAAGCGGAACAGTCGACTAATAAAGTGAATACAGCATCAATTTCTTTCGAGTAATCCTGTTTTTTATAAAACAATCTCGGGTTTTCATCGATGAAAAATGGAAGAAGTTTTTTGCTAAGTCTTCCGTATTGCATATTCGTTTGTGGAAAGGATCTTTTATGTTCTAATATTTTTTCTATTATTTTCTTCAGCTTCTTTTGTTGATTGCTAATATTTGTTCTCAATTTATCATATACTTGGATTTCTTCGTAATTAGGCAAGGATGGCGAAAGGAAAATCGGAAATGCATTTCGGTTTTCATCCCCGTATTCCATGTTCCCTCCCGCATTTATATTTATATTTCTATCTTGTTCAAGAGCTTCCAGCTTAGAATAATCATTCCGATTTGATTTTTTTGCGGAACCTTGGACAATACCAAGCACTTGATCGCCTGTCTCACTTTCACGGACTCCCTCCCCAAGTAAATCGGTTCCAGATCCTTGTTCGAGGTCAAATTGAAGAAAGCTTTTGCCGAAGTCACTCGTTTCCCTGTGCCATGTTCTCATTTCCTCATTAAAAATTTCTTCTTCACCAGTACTCTTCTTTTCTAATCTATCATCATTTTGCAAACGATCTTTCCGCTTTAGATCGTTAAATGAAAGCCCTTCCTCCTCCATTACTTCCAACATTTTTTCGGGAAGATGAAAATATTCATTTAACATATCCTGCTCTAAAACTTCGTCTAATACTTCCATTATATTCAAGGTGAATCGCGCTATCTCGTTCGTTGACTTGGCATCAAATAAGTTCAATACCTGAGTTTGAATATATGGAAAGGTCAGATTTAATTCCTCATTGAAAGAAGGAATTTCTAATAAAGGGGACTCCGCAGTAAGCATCAAATAGATAGTATTAAATAATGCATCGGTGTAAACACTCTTCACTAGATTGACATTTTGCTGAGACTCAAAATAATCCCAGTATATTTGTCTGCGTGTCTGAAATGCTTTTACAGTTCCGGCTCTTTCTCTCTTACAATTCTCTTCAATCCGTAAATCTTCAGCTAACACAAACAACTGCTTTGCAAAACTTTTAAATTTAATGGATTTCAACTTTTTCAGAAAAAGAAATACTTCATCAAAATCTGTATAATGAAAATTTCCGATTGCTCGCAAAAAAACATCACTTTTCAAGCCATTTCTCATAATAGACATTGGCCGATGATTCCAAAAATGTCTGACTAACACTTTGTGTTCGGCAATATCTAAGTATGAGTGAACTCCAAATTCCAACTCATATTCTTTTTCTCTCATTAAGGTTTTGGTAAGATCAGAAAGTTCCATAAAAAGCATAGAATCAATTTGTTCATCATTAAATTGAATAAAGCGTTCCATATAAAAACCTCCTATCCGAATATTGTTTCAGCAATATTGCGAATGGCTGCTTGTTCACGAGCATCTTCTAATTTATCTATAATTCCTCTTTGAATTGCTCTTAAAGGTGTAATATACACAGAAAGATCACATGTATCGATCAGTGCTCTAATCGATGCGGCATCTTCCGAAATCTGCCCCATCCCAGCTTGTGTAATTAAATCGCTGGATAGTGCGACAAATTGATTAATAAGAGAAGCATCCTTCAACTTACTTTGATTTTGCAAGACAATTTTTAAAGTTTCTGCCTGAATATAAGGAACATCGATGATCACAAAACGGTTTTTTAATGCTTCATTTAATGGCACGGTACCGATATATCCTTCATTAATGGCAGCAATAACACCAAAATCGTCTATTGCTTTCACCACTTCACCTGTAAAAGGATTATTGATCATTCTTCGATAATCAAGCACACCATTTAAAATAGGTAGTGTTTCCGGTTTCGCCATATTAATTTCATCAATATATAATAGATGCCCTTTTTTCATAGCTTGAACAACTGGTCCAGGAACAAAATCAATAAAGCTTTTTCTTTCGTCCTGATGAATGGTTTTATATCCTAGTAACCCTTCTGCATCTAAATCAACCGAACAATTTATACTATGCATGGGCTGTCCAAAAATAGATGATATTGTTTCTGCAAGTTTCGTCTTGCCTGATCCTGTAGGACCTTTCAGCAATACATTCTTGCCTAATAATAATGCAATGATCGTATCGATTAAGATGGCATTATCTGCGGGAATATATCCCGGACTGCCAATCATATCTTTTTCATTAACAAAACTCTGCTTTCTTTCTTGCAATATATCTATAATATCTTGTGGTAATTGATGTAATATTTGATCCATTATAAAATTCCTTTCCTGTCAAAGCTTACGTTAAATATTTCTTCCATAAGCATATATTTTATCATAAACTGATCATTCTTTTATGTTTATAAATGAAGCTTTTATAAATAATGTACAAACAATTATCCCATCAATGAATAAATGATTGTAAAACGCGCTACTTTACGGTATAATTCGAATCTAATGAGTCTTCTAAAGTGAGTGAACGAATTTGATGGAATATTTAATAAATCTTACATATGACCCTTTTATATGTTCATTTTCTGTCAGTCTTATTCTAACAATTGGACTAGCATTTATATGGAATCGTTTTAGGATTAATTCCTATTCTTATTTTTCAGGAAAACCAACTGAATTAACTATTAGTTCAGAGTATACTTTAGAATGGAAAAAGGAAAAAACGCAAAATCCATTAATGACATGGATTATTAAATATGTAAGAAGAAAAGAATCCTCGAAGGATGATTCGGATCATCATTTATCCGTCATTCAAAAAACAATTCAAATTATAGGAGGATAAATGAATGAAACGTTATGTAAAAGTATCTGCTCTTTTAGTCGGATTAGTAATGATATTATCAGCTTGTACATCAGCAGCAAATGGAAAACCAGTGAAACATACAGGATTTTTTAATGATTATTTTGTAGAGCCATTCGCCAAGATAATCCATTTTACAGCACATGTATTTGGAGGCAGTTACGGTATTGCCATCATTTTTGTCACAATCCTTATTAGGCTAGTTTTAATGCCATTAATGTTAAACACGTACAAAAAACAGCAAGTAATGAAAGAAAAGATGGAAGTTTTAAAGCCTGAAATGACAAAAATACAGGCCAAAATTAAGCAAGCCAAAACAAAAGAAGAGCAATCAAAATTACAGCAAGAAATGATGGGACTTTACAAAAAGCATGATGTAAACCCATTAAATATGGGATGTCTACCCCTTATCATTCAAATGCCAATTTTAATGGGATTTTATTATGCGATTCGTGGTTCTTCAGAAATCGCAGGCAGTTCATTCCTTTGGTTTAATCTTGGTCATAGAGATATTCCGCTAGCACTAATCGCTGGGGTTATTTATTACTTCCAATCAAAAGTATCGATGATTGGAATGACTCCAGAACAAGAAAAGCAAATGAAAATTATGAGTTTAATCTCACCTATTATGATTTTATTTATTTCCTTTAACGCACCTGCTGCATTGCCTTTATATTGGGCTGTGGGTGGAGCATTTTTAATCGGCCAAACCTTTTTATCAAAAAAGATTTATGCATCTCATAAAGAAAAAGAAAAAGAAAAAGTAAGTAAAGCTCCACAAAAATAAGTTTCTTGCCTGCTCCTCTAGTGAGCAGGTTTTTTCTTTTACGATTAACTTTTTTTAATGTTTTGTCGAACTAGAAAAGAAAATGTAAAAAAGTATTCTTAATTTTATATAAATTTTGATTGAAATAGAATACAATTATTAGTAGGATGGAAATGTAAGCGCTATCCCTGTTAACTTCATACAGCATGATGAAACCTCTTAGATAAACTATTCTGAAGGAGGATTTTTTATGAGCCAAACTTTATTAAGTGTGGATGAAAGAGTAGAGAAATTTTTACAAGGGAAAAAGAAACTTTTCATTAATGGTGAATTTGTCGAAAGTGCATCAGGAAAAACATTCGATACACCAAATCCTGCTACAGGAGAAACATTGGCGACTGTCTATGAAGGTGGTCCTGAAGATATTGATCGTGCGGTAAAAGCAGCAAGAAAAGCTTTTGATGAAGGTAAATGGTCAAAAATGAGCGCAGCATCAAGAAGTAGAGCGATGTATAAGCTCGCTGATTTAATGGAAAAGCATAAAGATGCACTTGCACAATTAGAAACATTGGATAATGGTAAGCCAATCAGAGAAACATCTGGTGCGGATATCCCATTAGCAATTGAACATATGCGCTATTATGCAGGCTGGTCCACAAAAATTACGGGCCAAACAATCCCTGTAAGTGGCCCTTTCTTTAACTATACTAGACATGAAGCAGTTGGAGTAGTGGGACAAATCATTCCGTGGAACTTCCCTCTTCTAATGTCAATGTGGAAAATGGGAGCTGCTCTTGCGACGGGTTGTACAATCGTCCTTAAGCCTGCGGAGCAAACACCTCTTTCAGTACTTTACTTAGCTGAGTTAATAAATGAAGCCGGATTCCCTCCTGGTGTAATTAATATTGTTCCTGGGTTTGGTGAAACTGCTGGACAACCGCTTGTTGATCATCCTTTAGTAAATAAAATTGCTTTCACAGGTTCTACAGAAGTTGGAAAAATGATCATGGCACGTGCTTCCGGGTCATTAAAACGTGTTACGCTTGAACTAGGCGGAAAATCTCCTAATATTATACTGCCAGATGCTGATTTAACAAAAGCTATCCCTGGTGCCCTTAATGGTGTCATGTTTAATCAAGGCCAAGTATGCTGTGCAGGATCACGTGTATTTATTCAAAAGAAACATTTTGATAATGTTGTAGCAGATATGGCATCACATGCGAAATCCATTAAGCAAGGTGTAGGACTTGATAGTGATACACAAATGGGACCTTTAGTATCTATAGAACAACAAAATAGAGTATTAAATTATATTGAAAAAGGTCTCAATGAAGGTGCCGAGCTCCTAGCAGGCGGTAAAAAACCACGTGAAGACGGCTATTTTGTTGAACCAACGATATTTGCTGATGTCAGGGATGAAATGACCATAGCAAAAGAAGAAATTTTCGGACCTGTTATTTCGGCTATGCCATTTGATGATTTAGACGAAGTAATTAATCGTGCAAATAATAGTGATTATGGTCTTGCGGCAGGCTTGTGGACACGCGATGTTGCCAATGCCCATTATATCGCAAGCAAATTACGCGCAGGTACGGTTTGGGTAAATTGTTATAATGCTTTTGATGCTGCATCACCATTCGGCGGTTATAAGCAATCTGGTATTGGTCGTGAAATGGGTTCTTATGCATTAAATAACTATACAGAAGTAAAGAGTGTTTGGATTTCAATGAAATAAGAAAAGGAAAATGAAGAGGATCTAGAAATGATCCTCTTCATTAATGTTGTCTAGCTCCAGCGGCTAGCGGATTTCTACGTCTCCTCCCTACGATAAGCGGACATCGACTCGTTCCTCGCCGTGTTTCCTTTATCACAGTCGAAGACTACGAAGGTGAAATTACACTTCAAATTTCACTCATCCGAACGCTAGAGCTGTTGCCCTTCCGCTTTTCTAATCAACGATGATCATTTACTGGCTGTGGCTCACGGAAAAATTGGTTTATTGCATTTATATTTTTTTTATAATCTAATTGTAAGACTTCCCCTGCATAAGGAATATTTTTATTTGTAAAACCATCCTTAACAGGAATTCGGATAGTATCAATATTATCAATACGTTGTAAAAATATCGTAGAAGCTAATGTTAAAATTTCTGTTGTTGTTAAATCAGTATGAACGTATTTTATAGAGGAATCTAATAGAGAAGGTATCTTGGCAAACCCATCTAATGTATTCATTTCTTTCTGAAACTTATCCTTCATTTTAAATAAAACTTCCTGTTGCCTTTCAACTCTTCCAAAGTCGCTTCTAGCATCATGTCGAAAACGGACATATTTTAAAAGCTGGTCTCCATGAAGATAATTCTCCCCAGGCGATACTTTTAAAGCCATGTCATCTATTATGTTTTGTTTTAAATCAACTTTAATTCCTTCAGGTGCAATTGTATCTACCACCTTCACAAAACCTTTAAAATCAATGGTAATTACATGATCAATGTTAATTCCAAAATTTTGTTCAATCGTTTTCTTTAATAAATCCTCGCCACCTAAATAATAAGAATGGTTCAATTTATTATACACTCGATTATATCCTGGAATCTTAACAAAACTATCTCTCATGATGGATGCTAATTTTATAGAACGATTTCCAGCATCATACTGACTTACAATAATGGAATCAGTTCTAGATTTTTCCCCTTCTCTCGTATCAATTCCTAATAATAGAAAATTAATAGGATTTTCATTAAGTTTCTTTTTGAAATTTTCTTCTATTTTCGCAGAATTGTTTTTATCTTCATTAAGGTGCAGCATATTTTTACATGATGCTAAAAAAATGCATTGAATTATGACGAGGTTTAGAATAATAAATTTTTTCATGTTTCTCACCTCTTTTTAAGTTAGTATGAACAAATAAAAGAAATATAATAGTATTTGATATAAGAAATTAAAATAAAACCATGCATTTGATCAGATATTATGTAATTGTTCTTTCGGAACCATTTTACACAATATTAATTCATAATTTTCAGTCTCAAGTCGTAAGCCCGCTTATTATAAATTCAAAATTATAACTTTTTTTATTTTAAGGGGTTCTCAAACAACTAAATAAGCGTTAAAATAAAAGGAATCAATTTAAATAATTTCCACTAGGAGGTATTGTCATGAAAATTATGAGTAATGAATTGTTGGTGGCAGCCTATCGAGACGCTAAAAAGAAAGGTCAAGATCAAGAGTGGATTCAATTATTAAAATCTGAACTAAAAAAACGTGGGTTAGTGCCTATTACATTAAAACAATAAAATAGTAATAAAATAGCGTGTGAGTTTCCACACGCTATTTTTAATAATTTTCAATTTTCTAATGTAATGATAAAAAAGTTAAGCTTCTCTTCTTGGCCGTGCTGGATTACAATTGGGTAGTTCAATATTTGCCGATTCTGCTAGCTTTAGTAAGTAATAGCATTCTTCACGAAACATATGATCTGCCATTAGTACCGGGAAAGTACCGAGAACTTCATCAGAAATTTCCAATTCAAATATCTCATTTAAAAATACTTGGAACATCTCCATTTCTAATTTTACATCTTCATTCATTTTTCTTAATGCTGGAAATGTATCTAAGCTCGTTCGTAAATAACCAGTAAACTCCACTGCTTTTAAATAAAATTGTTGAAATTCACGAACAAATTCTTTACTTTCCATTTTCATTTTTGCCTCTGTAGCATCCATTTCGGAATGAATTGCCCCGGCATGCCCATAAGCATCCTGTAACCAGAGTAAATGATGATGTAGCTCGTGTAATAGAGGTGGCCGCTCACCTCGTTTTAAATACTCTAACAAACGCTCATATTCTTCTAATTCATTTATCATATGACTTAAAAAAGTTGGTGATAAATGAATTTTCACTTTGCTTATTAGATGCTTTTCAATAAGTGTTAATTTGAATTGTTTAAGTCTTTTCACTTCAATTTCTGACTCATTTGCGAGAATGATAAGAGAATTATAATCATTTAACGTCCTTGCATTTTGAAGTAACTGATCAAAAATATCTTTAAAATCCTTTGCTGTTTGTATATGGTCTTCCTCGGTTACACTTAATGAATCTAAAATAAATCTTGCATGATCACCAAGTATTTGCAACCAAAACTCATGTTCAAATTTTGCCAACTGTATAAATGTTTTCATCTCATCCCCTCCTATCCCATATCAATTTTATTCCATATCTGTCTTGTCTTATGTCTTTTTAGAAGTACTAGGTTGGATTAGATGCTATCAACTAGTTTGGCGATTTATATATCTTATATATAGTCTAAATATAAAAAGACAACCACATAAAGTGATTGCCTTTTTGATATATTAAACTTCTAATAATAAGTCTTCTGGATTTTCGAGTAATTTCTTAACAGTAGATAGGAATCCAACAGCATCTTTTCCATCGATAACACGGTGGTCATAAGATAAAGCTACATACATCATAGGACGAATTTCTACTTGGTCGCCAACGGCAACTGGGCGTTTTACAATGGAATGCATACCTAGGATACCAACCTGTGTACCATTGATAATTGGTGTAGAGAATAAAGAACCAAATACTCCACCATTCGTAATTGTAAATGTACCACCTTGTAAATCAGCTAAACCAAGCTTATTATCTCTTGCTTTTTTGGCGAAACCAGCAATATCTGCTTCGATTTCCGCAAAGTTCTTACGGTCACAGTCACGAACAACAGGTACAACTAAACCTTCTTCAGTAGAAACGGCTACACCGATATCATAATATTTTTTAATTAATAATTCATTGCCTTGCATTTCTGAATTAACATATGGATATTTTTTCAATCCTGCAACTACTGCTTTTGTGAAGAATGACATAAAACCAAGACGAGTACCATCATGTTCTTCCTGGAATTTGTCTTTTTTGCGCTTACGAAGTTCCATTACAGCTGTCATATCGATTTCATTAAAAGTTGTTAACATTGCTGTATTTTGTTTCACTTCTAATAAACGGTTTGCAATTGTTTGGCGACGGCGAGACATACGTACTCTCTCAACTGGTTTTCCATCTTCTTGAGCTACTGCAGCCGGTGCATTTTTAGATGGCGCAGGTGCTGCCTGTACTGCTGCTTGTTTTGGCTGGTTATCGAATACTTCAACATCTTGCTTGCGTACTCTTCCTAGTGGATCTACTGTTGGAACTTGTCCAATTTCAATACCTTTTTCCCGAGCAAGCTTACGAGCTGCAGGAGAAGCTATCGTACGACCTTTATCCTCAGTAGCTTCTACGGCTGCTACTTGTGGTGCAGGAGCTGCTTCTTGTTTTGGTTGTTCCGCTTTTGTTTCCGCTGCTGGAGCACTTGTTGCAGGTGCTTCACCGCTTTCACTTACGATTGCAATTACCTCACCAACTTGAACTGTATCTCCTTCTTCAGCCTTTAATTCTTGAATAACACCGGCCTCTTCCGAGATAACTTCGACATTTACTTTATCTGTCTCAAGCTCTACGATGTATTCTCCTTTTTCCACATAATCTCCTGGTTTTTTCAACCATTGCGCAATGGTTCCTTCTGTAATTGATTCTGCTAATTCAGGCACTTTAATTTCAGCCACGATGATGTCCTCCCTTTAATAATCAATGCTATTTTAGCAATTATCGTATCTGACTCACATAAAATATTAGATTTAAGGGTGCAAGGGAAAATATCATTACTACTGATACTCTTTCTCCTTACACCAATTTCTATTTAGCTATATACAATAGTTATTTCGTCATTGCTTCATTAATAATACGGCTTTGCTCTTTCTTATGAACAACTGGGTCCCCTTCAGATGGACTTGAGCGTCTTGGACGACCTGCATATTTCACATTTACACCTTGCGTAACAAGTTCACGTAAATATGGATCAACAAAGGACCAGCCACCCATGTTTTGCGGTTCTTCTTGAACCCAGACTAATTCTTTAAGATTCGAGTAGCGAGAAAGAATTTCTTTTATTTCCTTTTCAGGGAATGGGTATAATTCTTCGACTCTTAGAATATGAACCCAATCCAAATTCTCTTCCTCTTGGACACGAGCTTCTAAATCAATGGCTATTTTTCCACTGCATAGAACAATTCTTTCTACTTTATCCACATTCTCTCCAAGTCCAGCTTGTTCTAAAACCGGATTGAATTCGCCGTTTGTTAGTACAGATCCATCAACAGATGCCAATGGATGGCGCAATAAGCTTTTTGGTGTCATTAACACTAATGGACGAATTTCATCTTTTTCCAGCATTGCTGCTTGGCGGCGTAAAATATGGAAATATTGTCCAGAAGTCGACAAGTTAGCAACTGTCCAGTTATTTTCCGCAGCCATTTGCAAGTAGCGCTCCATCCTCGCACTAGAATGCTCTGGCCCTTGACCTTCATAACCATGCGGTAATAACATAACAAGTCCAGATTTTTGACCCCATTTCGCACGTCCCGCAGATATAAACTGATCAAATATCGTTTGTGCCATATTCGCGAAATCACCAAATTGAGCTTCCCAAAGTACTAATGTTTCAGGTGATAGAACATTATATCCATACTCAAATCCAAGCACCGCAGTTTCAGTCAAAGGACTGTTATAAACTACAAATGAAGTATTTGTATTCTTCAGATGATGAAGTGGAATATATTCTTCTCCGGTATTATCATCATGTAAAACAAGATTACGCTGAGCAAATGTTCCACGTTGCGAATCCTGACCAGTCATACGGATAGGAGTTCCACCATTTAAAATAGAAGCAAATGCAAGGGATTCTGCATGAGCCCAATCAATTTTTCCATCACCATCAAAAACATTTTCACGGCGTTTCAAAATTTTGCCAAGCTTTTTAAATACATTAAAATCTTCTGGCCAATTTAATAATTGAGCATTTAAGTCTTTTAGTTCTGATTCATCTACCGCTGTTTTTACTGCTGGATAACCACTTGCAACATACTCTGGAGGATTCATCACAATATCAGGATTTTCATCAGCTCCAGGAACTTTATCGTAAGCTGCCTGTAATTTTGCCATAACATCTTCGTCAAACTTCTGAACATCCTCTTTGCTTAATAATCCTTCACTCACTAAATTGTCAGCATATATAGTTCGAACAGTAGGATGTTTGCGTACAATATTATACATCATTGGATTCGTAGTCATCGGCTCATCTGTTTCATTGTGTCCGAATTTACGGTAACCAATTAAGTCAATTAAGAAATCCTTTTTAAACAACCGACGATATTCAGCTGCAAAAACGGCAGCGGCAAAACAGCTTTCAGGATCATCAGCATTTACATGAATGATTGGAATCTCATAGCCTTTCGCTGCATCAGATGAATATTTTGTAGAGCGAGAATCAAAGCTTTCTGTTGTGAAACCAATCATATTGTTAGAAATAATATGAATAGATCCGCCAGTGTTATATCCTCTTAAACCGCTCATATTTAAGGTTTCTGTTACAATACCCTCACCAGGGAATGCAGCATCGCCATGAACAATAATTGCCAATGCCTCTTCCGAATTTTGCTCTGGATATCCACTTGTTTTTCTGTTTTCTTGTGCTGCTCTTGTATAGCCTTCTACAACTGGTGCAGCAACTTCAAGGTGACTTGGATTATTTGCCAATATCACACGTACACTTTCCTTATTTATCCGATCAGCACCAAGATGATATTTCACGTCTCCAGTCCAGCCGTATGTGATTCCAGTAGAACCTTCTGAAGGTATAAGATCTTTATTCGGTGCATGTTGAAATTCAGCAAAAATTAACTCATATGGTTTTTCCAAAATATGAGCTAATACATTTAAGCGACCTCTATGTGCCATCCCGATATTGACATTTTTTGCCCCATATTTTACAGAAGAACTAATAATTTTATCCATTAAAGGTACAAGCATATCTAAACCTTCAATAGAAAATCTCTTTTGGCCAACAAAAATGCGATGCGCAAACTTTTCAAAACCTTCTACTTCTGTTAACCTTTTTAAAATATTTATTTTATCCTCTTTACTTAGCTGAGGATAAATATTACCTGATTCAATGGTTCTTTGAAGCCAATGTTTCTCTTCTAAATCATGAACATGATGAAATTCATAAGCAATTGTTTTTGTATACACTTCTTTTAAATGATTAATAGCATCTAACCCATTTTTTACATGAGCAGGTGCATCCGGACAAATGAATGATACTGGGATTTGTCGCAAATCTTCTTCAGTAAGATTGTATTCTTTCAATTCGATACGACGTGTATCTTTTTCTGTATTATTTAATGGATTTATGTCGGCAGCTAAATGTCCATATGTGCGAATGTTATCAGCTAATTTAACCGCAGAAACGATTTTGCTGAAAATAGTTGCATTTGCCGGCATTTGAAAAGAAACATCTGCTTGCCCATGTGTTGATAATACTTCATTTGAAACAGTAGGTGCTCCCCATTGTTCAAATAGTTCTCTCATTTCCGGCTCAACACTTTCCGGATCATTAAGGTACTGCTCATAAACCTCCATCACATAACCAAGGTTTGGGCCCGAAAAACTATCCCAGAAACCTCTTGATGCTTGTTCATTCATCTTGATAAACCTCCAGCCTAAAGCCTTTTAAAATTTTTCGTAAAATTACTCCCCATTCCATCATATGCTTGTAAGAGAGGAATGGAATTCAACAATATGTAATAAATAATAACTGGAAAAGCATAAACGCTTACACCCCTCATTTTATCACTGCAAAGTAATAAGATAAAGGCATTAAGCCACTTTTTTAAATATTACTCAAATTTTGTAATACCTAAAAAAACAGACCATATATTTAAGACAAAATAAATCAACTTTCCCATCTACCAAAATTTTAACCATATTCATCTTACTACTATTTGCAAGAAAATCAAATGTTTTTGACATGAAAAAAGAAAAAAATGCCGTAATATATTCCTTTACACTTTTGTTAGGCAAATGCATATATTACTGTAGGCATGTTATTGATGTCGTATGAGTTTTGGAAGGAAGTGGGTGATGTCCTTGTTTCCGTGGAATATGTTTCCCTTTAATAGTGATATGACTAAATTACTTCAACAAATGAACCCCCAAGATATGGAAAAAGGTGTACAAAATATGATTTCCCAATTCATGCCAAAACAATGGGAAGGTATGTTTGATCATAATGATATGCTTTCTAGAGCTTCTAGTATTTTTCCACAAAGCAACCAACAATCAAATAATCCTTCACCAACAAACTTAACTTCAAATGTTTTTGAAACCTTTGATGACGTATTTGTGCGTATTCCAATTAGTGAGGACATGATTAATAACATAAAAATTTACCATACCTCTAATCAATTAATCATTGAAAACAGTTCCGATAAAAACAGAGAAACCATCACTTTACCAGCACTTGTTAAGAAAAAAGGAACAACAGCTCAATATAAAGATGGAATATTGGAAATAAAAATGCCAAAAAGCGCTGATCTACAATTTACTGAAATAGATGTGTCTGAGAGGTTATAAGAAAAGTGGAAGCACCTTGAGCATCGGCGTACGGAGGAGACAGAGAAATGAGAAATCAGCTAGCCTATTGGCAAATGGAGTTAGACTTAACTAAAAGGCCGATGAATGAAATCATCGGCCTTATCTATGGAGCGGCAATGTTAGTGATATGCTAGTTCCTTCACCAAGGGTACTGGAGGCATTGATCGATCCAGAGTAGCCTTCCACTAAATTTTTTGCAATAGCTAAACCTAAACCATTACCGCCTTTTGCCCGACTGCGAGCTTTATCAACACGATAAAAACGATGGAATATTTTTGATAAATCCTTTTCAGGAATCCCTACTCCATAATCCCTGACGGTAATCTTTAAATCATCATTAGTTTCTTCTACAAATATGTCTACTTTTTTAATTTTCTCTGAGTACTTTACAGCATTATCAAGTAAGATGATCATAATCTGTTCGAAATGATTTTCGCTCATCTTTATGACTGCATACTCTAGTTTGTCGTAATGGAGTGAGAATTCAAAATCCTCATGAATTATTTCAAAATTTTTTACGATTCTGTTCAAAGTTTTCATTACTACTGTATTTTGATCAAATCTTTTGTTTTCAACTTGTTCTACTTTTGATAAATCTAAAAGCTCTTGAACTAAATTTTTCATTCTTTCAAGCTCTTGAAGAGATGCTTGAAGTGATTCATTTAAAATATCAGGATCATTTTTACCCCAGCGATTTAAAAGATTCAAGTGCCCTTCCATAATTTGCACTGGTGTCCTTAATTCGTGTGAAGCATCCTCCACAAATTGTTTTTGCTGATTAAAGGATAATTCAATTCGATCCATCATTTCATTAAAAATATTGGTCAGCTCACCCATCTCATCCTGCGACTCGCTCGGTTCCATTCTTTCCTGGAAGCCTTTTTTGCGAATACTTTTCATCGTATCGGAAAGTTTTTTCATAGGCTGTAAAAAACGCTCCGCCATTAAAAAACCGATAAAGCCACTTAATAATAACGATACAGCACCTAATATGGACATGATTAAAAATAAGCTTGTCATCATTTGATGGTATCTTGTTAGTGGATCAACCACACCTATATACCCACTAAAACCACTTGAAACAATTGGAGCACGTCCCACATATATTTTCTTGCCATCTACCGTTGTAAGGTCAACCGTTTTTTCTTTAACAGGCTCGAATTCGATTAGGGGGGACTTTGGTTTTTTATTATTATTTTTTTGTGTAATTGCTATACCAATCAATTTCTGATTAAGTACATATAAAGTTTGATCTTTTTCAAGTAATTGTTTTGTAATATCTGAATTGTTTTTAATATCTTCCATAGAGCTAAAAGGACGATTTTTATAAAAATTTACAATTTCACTTAATTCCTGACTTATATTAGAGGCTTCTTCATGCAACATGACCTGCCTAATAACCGTATATTGAATAGAGCTAAAAATAAAGAAGGTAAAAAAAATGGCGGCACTTCCGCCAAGCGACCATTTTACTTTTAATGAACTCTTTTGATACCAACTACGTAGGAACTTCATTCACGCATCACATACCCTGTACCGCGAACAGTTTGTATATAACTTTCTTCACTAGGTTCATCAATTTTGTTTCTCAAATAACGAATATATACATCCACTACATTTGTCTCCACTTCTGTCTCATAGCCCCATACCTTATTTAGCAAGGCCTCACGGGTCATTACGATATTTTTGTTTTCCAGAAGGGTCAACAGTAAATCATATTCTCTTTTTGTTACATCTATTAATTGATTTTTCTTCTTTACAATTCTGCTCTCTTTTTCCACATATAAATCCCGATATTGATAACTAGTCATATTTGTTTGCGTTTCATGGGACTCGATTCTTCTTACGATTGCTCGTAATCGTGCAAGCAGCTCCTCGATTGCAAATGGTTTTACTATGTAATCATCTGCACCATGATCAAGACCCGATACTCGATCCATCACACTATCACGAGCTGTAATCATAATAATCGGTGTTTCTTTTTCCTGCCGAACTCTCCTGCAGACTTCGAGTCCATTCAAACTAGGAAGCATTAAATCGAGTAAAATTACATCCCATTCTTCTTCTAACGCAAATTGGAGTCCTTCCCGACCATCATAGGAAACTTTAATTTCATATCCCTCATGCTTCAGTTCCAGTTCAATAAACCGAGCTAAATTCTTTTCATCTTCAATTAGTAAGATTTTCTTCATCTTTTTCACCTACTAAAACGTTAAGTTTTCCTTAAGTTTACTTTAAACATTTGGTCTATGACAAACTCTAATAAAAAATAATACCTTTTCAAAAAGAAAGCTCCCTCCTAAAAAGTCGTTTGGCTTCCAGGGGAAGATTCATTTCTTTATTGGAGATGCCCGATCTTTGAAGTATTATTTAATATTTGTCTTGGAAGAAATAAAGTTAATAAATGCATGAACAATTTCAATTGACTGAAAGGCTACTAGTGACACTGCTGTCAAACTAAAGAATACAACTGGGATAATACGTACCCACATATTATTCGCCTCCTTAGATTGTTCATCTTCAACATTACCAACTTTACATGAGAAACAGATTAAAATTATCTAAATTCTGGATAAAAAAAACACCGGCTAATTTTAGCCGGATTTAAAGAAGGAACTTTATAATGAGTAAAATAATAAGGGGAGCCAAACCGACATGTGTCGAGACTCAAAATCATTATAAGAGGGATTTCCTATATTTTCATGAAAGGAAGATTAGAAAATCATGAGAAATAAAAAAATATTAGCCTGTCAATTTCCGATAGAATTTAACCTCTCTTTATGAATAAAATGATATCGATCCACAATCTCCATCACTTGCTTTACCGCATCTTCAATATTATCGCTGAACACTCTTTCAGACTGAATTATATATTTATCTTCTTTATGAATGTATTGTGGATCATAATAATCATCTATTAGTATTTCAATCAAGGTTATATATTGATTGCTTTCTAAAACATCATATATTCTTTGTTTCCAGTCGGTTAGTTTGACTCTCTTACTTACATATTGTAAAGCTGTGCCAACGTTTTCTTTAAATTGTTGATAGTTTTCATTTAGTTGAACATATTCCTCATATATTCTTTGTATTCTTGCCTCTTTAGAAGACGATACATATATATGAATGGCATTATCTCTTAGAGCTAATAAAGAATCAGGTTGTACTGCATGTCCAATTCGTTTACTTTCCCCCTCCATGAGCACATATGGTGAGTGTTTTAAAGAAAGTAATTCATTAAATAACAGACCATCAAATGTTTTTTGATTATGCGGGATTCTTCCATCGATAGCCCCAAAAAGAGATCCTTTATGATTCGCCATTCCCTCTAAATCTAGCACAGGATATCCTTTTTGCTTTAATTGCTTTAATATCTGTGTTTTTCCTGTTCCTGTCATTCCATGTAAAATGATTGCTTTGCCTGGTAGTAATTCAGGAATCATCTCTAACGATTTTTTTCTAAAGGCACGGTATCCACCTTTTAATCTATACACATGAAGTCCTGAAAATGTAGCAAACTGCGCAACGGATCCACTGCGCATTCCACCACGCCAGCAATAAATTAAAGGTTTTTTTCCGGATTCTTCAATTTCTTTAATATTTTTCATCAAAAACGGAATTTTCGGCGATACAATCTCCATCGCTCTCCACTTTGCAGCATTTGCTCCAACTTGTTTATATAAAGTCCCAATTTCTGCACGTTCTTCGTTTGAAAAGATGGGAATATTAATAGAATGGGGAATAGCACTCTCGGAAAATTCTAATGGGGAACGAACATCCATTGTTACGTATTTATCCTTTTCAGCAAGCCACTCTTCAACTGTAATATCTTGTGACATAAATTCAATCCTCCAATTCTCTTCCCTTTCATTTTATCATATCCAAATTCTTATTGTGTTTAAACAAGTGACCTATTTATGATTATACTAGTTGTGCAAAGTAGATAATGGGTTTGATAAACTTTATATAGGTATCAAAAAAACAGCAAAGAGAGATTCTTCGCTGTTTTTTTGATACCTATTAATTTTTCATTCTCGGATCTAAAGCATCCCTTAATCCATCCCCAATTAAGTTGAACCCTAGTACCGTTAACATGATCGCAATACCAGGGAACAAGACGGTCCACGGTGCTTGAATGATAAAATCCTTTGAATCAGATAACATTTTTCCCCACTCTGGTGTCGGGGGCTGTGCACCTAATCCAAGGAAACCGAGTCCTGCCGCTTCAATGATGGCTGTCGCAATCGATAATGATCCTTGCACAATAATAGGTGCCAAGCTATTTGGAAGAACATGGTGCAATAAAATTCGACTATCCTTCATTCCAATCGCCTTTGCTGCAGTAATATACTCCTCTTCTTTTACTGTGAGTACTCTTGCCCTTAAAAGCCTTCCGAACGTTGGTATATTAATAATTGCAATCGCGATTAAAGCATTTCGTAAAGATGGACCAAGCATAGCGACAATTGCGATAGCAAGTAAAATACTTGGAAACGCCAGTAATATATCAAATATCCTTGAAATAATGGCATCCAGCCATCTTCCATAATATCCTGCAATAATGCCAAGAAAAGAACCCATTATGGCAGATCCTACAACAGATAAAAATCCAACTCTAAGTGATACTCGCGCTCCATAAATAACGCGACTAAAAATATCCCGGCCGAAATCATCCGTACCAAACCAATGCTTTGCAGATGGAGGCAGATGCTTGTCCTTAAAAACTTGGTCATTTATTCCATACGGCGCAATGAATTTGGCGAATACTGCCATTAGGATAAAGAAAACAACAATAATTAAGCCAATAAGGGCAACTTTATTTTTCCTAAAGCTTTTCCATCCCTCTCGCCACGGAGATATCAATGGCTCTTCTACAATGGGTTTCTGTGTAACGGTAGTTGATAATTCAGACATTGAATCTACCTCCTCAAATTAATATTTTATCCGTGGGTCGATGGCGGCATAAAGTAAATCTATGATGAGATTAATCAAAACAAAAATAAGTGCAACGACAAGTATTCCAGATTGAATGACAGGGTAATCCCTTGACTGGATCGCATCATATATATATCCTCCAATACCAGGCCAGCCAAAGATAGTCTCAGTTAATATCGCTCCACCCAATAGTAAACCTGTCTGTAATCCAATAACAGTTAATACTGGAATAAAAGCATTTTTCAAGGAGTGCTTATATACAACCCAAAACATTCTTAAGCCTTTCGCTCGAGCCGTTCGAATAAAATCAGAACGCATTATTTCCAGCATACTCGATCTTGTCATCCTTGCAATAATCGCCATTGGAATAGTTGCTAAAGCCACACTAGGCAAAATTAAATGCTTAATGACAATAATGAATTGATCAAATCTGCCCTCCAATAGGGTATCGATTAAATATAGATTTGTAATTGCTTGAACAGGATCACGAATATCATCCCTACCTGTCGTTGGCAATAAATTCAAATGAATAGAAAATGTATATTGCTCCATTAAACCTAGCCAGAAGATTGGCATGGACACACCAACAAGTGCTAAAAGCATTGCAACATAATCAAACCATGAATTTTGAAACCAGGCTGAAATAATACCTGCATTTACGCCAACAATAATCGCTATGATCATTGCCACAACAGATAATTCTATAGTTGCACTTAAATACGGCCAAATTTCATGGGTGATTGCATCTCCTGTCTTTAAAGATGTTCCTAAGTTTCCACTTAATAGATCTCGAATATAATGAAAAAATTGTAAATATAGAGGCTGATCTAATCCCAATTGCTTCGTCAACGCTGCAATGGACTCCTTTGTAGCATGTTGACCAAGAATCATTTGCGCCGGATTACCAGGAATAGCATGGATTAATGAAAAGACAATGATCGCCATCCCTAATAAGACTGGAATAAGCATAAATAAGCGGCGTATTGAATAGGCAACCATTAATACTTCCCTCCCATTTTATGTATCTACCTTTTACAAAAACCTTAATTTCTTGTATTCTATAACCGATTTTTTTCTAACAATCTAGCAATTTTTGAGAATAAAAAGGGGAGAAGAATTCTCCTCCCCTATTTGTCTAGTCAATGGATACATCTGCAAAGCTTTGCGAACCAGTTGGATGTGGGAAAAACCCTTTTATGGTGCTCTTTCCAGCCAACAATGGTGTAGAGTGTACCAATGGAACCCATGGCGCATCATTATGAATGATCACTTGCGCTTGTTCGTAAAGCTCATTACGTTTATTTTCGTCAGTTTCTGTTTGAGCTTGAATTAGCAATTTATGAAGCTCATCATTTGAATACTGAGAATTGTTGTTTGACCCAATAGCATCCTTATCTAATAAGGCGTATAAGAAGTTATCAGCATCACCGTTATCACCAGTCCAACCAACGATATACATTGGAGCTTCACCTTTAGCAAGCTTATCTAAATAAGTTCCCCAATCCATTGTGACAATTTTAGCTTTTACCCCGATTTTAGCGAAATCAGCTTGAAGTGCTTCAGCCACTTTTTGACCATTTGGCATATACGGACGTACAACTGGCATTGTCCATAAATCTACACTAAATCCATCTTTATATCCTGCTTCTGCAAGAAGTTTCTTAGCTTCATCCAAGTTAAAGTCATAATCCTTAATATCATTATTATAACCGCTAACAGATGGCGGTATCGGATTCTTTGCCGGAATTGCCGAACCTTCATAGAAGTTTTGAATCAGAGCTTCCTTATTTACCGCATGACTTAATGCAATTCTTACCTTCGGATTATCAAATGGTTTCATTTTCACATTAAATCCAAGGTATGCTAAATTCATAGACGGGCGTTTAAATAATTGTAAATTTTTATCTGATGTTACTTTCTCCGCATCACTCGGATTTAAACCATCAATTAAATCGACATCCCCTTTTATTAAAGCATTTAATCTTGCAGAGTTGTCCTTAATTACCTTTAAAATCACCTTATCTACTTTAGGTAACCCATTTTGCCAGTATTTATCATTTTTAACAACTGTAATGGCATCATCGCGTTTCCAGCTTTCAAATTTGAATGGACCTGTACCAACTGGATGCTCGATATACTTATCCCCCCATTTGTCGATTGCAGCAGGACTGGAAATCGAGAATGGAGTCATAGCAAGATTTTTCAAGAATGGTGCTTGAGGTCGAAATAATGTGAATTCAACTTTATAAGTATCCAATGCCTTCACTTCTTTAATTACAGCCGCGTCTTCACCTTTGAAACCCCCAAATTGAGATTGGTAATAAGGGAATTTATCTACATTTCCATTTGCCCAACGGTCAAAGTTTTTCACAACTGCTTCTGCATTGAAATCAGTACCGTCGTGGAACTTGACTCCTTGTTGTAGCTCAAAGGTATACGTTTTTCCATCAGGAGATATATCCCACGACTTTGCTAATGATGGTTCAATTTCCGTTGTTTCTTTTTTGAATTTCACTAACGTTTCAAATATTTGTTCTGCCACAATCAAGGATTCGCCATCTGTTACAGCTGCAGGATCAAGTTTTACAGCATCCCCACCACGTGCATAAACAAGTATCTTTTGCTTTCCTGGTGATTTTCCGCCACTCGATTGGGATGACCCGCAGCCCATTAAAGCGAGTGATAGAATGAGGATTGATACAAATACTCCCCATAATTTTTTCTTCATGTTATTTCCCCCTTGTCTTTTTTTGTATTTTATTAAAGGCTCTTTTCTTAAACTTTGTTGTTTTGCAAATGGAAGCTTTTAACCTTCCTTTTTCAACTTAAGTATTGTTAGCCTTTTTAAGAAAAGATGCCGCGAAACCAAGATAAATTAGCATTTAATACAATTTACGAAAGATACGATTTGCATAACAATCTCATTTAAAATGGTATGTTCAATCTTCAATGAAGATGACACGCAGCGAAATGGCCACTTTCAATTTCTTTAAATTCAGGTTTCACACTTTTGCATTGTTCCATTGCATACGGACAGCGTGTATGGAATGCACAACCCTTAGGTGGGTTGGCTGGACTTGGAACATCCCCTTGAAGAATGATTCTTTCTTTTTGAAAATCAACATCTGGAATGGGAACCGCAGACAACAAAGCTTGTGTATACGGATGTTTTGGATTATTGTAAACTTCCTCACTATCTGCAAGTTCGACAATCCTGCCTAGATACATAACTCCCACACGGTCGCTAATATGTCGTACAACACCTAAATCATGCGCTATAAATAAATAGGTAAGATCAAAGTTTTTTTGTAAATCTTTTAAAAGATTTAAAACCTGTGCCTGAATGGAAACATCCAATGCGGACACTGGTTCATCCGCAATGATTAGTTTTGGATTAAGGGTTAATGCTCTGGCAATACCGATACGTTGCCTCTGTCCGCCGCTAAATTGATGAGGATACCGTTTTAAATGGTATTCGTTTAGTCCAACAACTTCTAAAAGCTCTTTTACTTTTCTTTTTCTTGCCATTCGATCTTTTATACCATGAACGATTAAAGGTTCTTCCAATATTTTCCCGATAGTATGCCTTGGGTTTAAAGATGCAAAAGGATCTTGAAATATCATTTGCATCTGTCCTCGCATTTTCCGTAGTTCCGTTTTAGATAACTTCATAATGTCCTTATCTTCGAAGGTAATCTTGCCACTTGTTGGTTCAAGGAGTCTTAGCAGCATTCTGCCAGTGGTGGACTTTCCACAGCCGCTTTCTCCGACTAGCCCTAAAGTTTCCCCTCTATGTATCGTAAATGATACATCATCAACTGCTTTTACCTCACCAACGCTTGTACCAAGAACACCGCCTCGTACTGGAAAAGACTTTTTGAGGTTCTCTATTTTAATCAGCGGTTCATTCATCATTGGGCTACCTCCGTATCATCATGAAGAAAGCACCTAATTTTTTGTCCATTTGGCAAACTCTTTAACTCTGGGGTTTCAGTAAGGCAGCGCCCAAAAGCGTGAGGACATCTTGGTGCAAAGTGACAGCCATATTCAATGGATCCGGGTTTTGGCACATTTCCAGGGATTGATTCTAAGAGATCTTTTTTTGTCCTCATATCTGGAATCGAGTTAATTAACCCGACTGTATAAGGATGCTTGGGAGCTTTAAAAAGCGTTCGAACATCTGCTTCTTCTACAATTTTTCCGCTATACATTACTATGATTCTTTGGCACATTTCCGCTACAACACCAAGATCATGTGTAATCATTATAATGGCAGTATCTGTATCTCTATTTAACTTCTTCATTAAATCAAGTATTTGAGCCTGAATCGTTACGTCCAATGCAGTAGTAGGTTCATCGGCTATTAATAACTTTGGTTCACAAAGCATAGCCATCGCAATCATTACCCTCTGCCTCATACCTCCTGACAACTGGTGAGGATATTCTTTCATTAACTCTTCTGCTCGAGGAAGACCTACTTTTTTAAGCATATCAATAGCATGAACTTTGCACTTTTTCTTCGACCAATTTCTATGAATTTTGACTGCTTCTATTAATTGATCTCCAATAGTAAACACAGGATTTAAGCTTGTCATTGGCTCTTGAAAAATCATTGCTATATCATTGCCTCGTATATTTCTCATTCGTTTCTCAGAGGCATGAACCAAGTTCTCACCATTAAATACAATTTCCCCATCCACTTTTCCATTTGAGGTTGGTATAAGTCCCATTATGGATAAGGAGGTGACACTTTTTCCACATCCTGATTCTCCAACAATTCCAAGTATTTCCCGTTTGTTTACAACAAAGTCCATTTCATTCACAACTGGGATGACACCACTATCTGTAACAAACGAGGTATTTAATGCAGTTACTTCTAAGACCGGACTCTCCATGTTACCGCTCCCTTCATTGTTGAATTTCTAGTAAGCCTTAACAAACAGCAATTATAAATGCTTGTCCAGTGAAAATATGCACAAAAAATAATTCTATGTTTTCTAAACATTCTACCTTTAAATATTTTATTTGAAAATAGTTTTTATAAAAAATTTTGAAATTTACAAAAAATAGAGAGTTTTCATGTTCATAATGAAAGACTCTCTATTTTGTATTCTTTTGGAAATTACAGATAAGGAAGATGAATTTTCGATCTACATTTAAATGCTCTTTGTGTGGTACTAATAAGAGCTGAAGTGTTCATAATCTTGTTAAACGCTTAGTAAACTTATCTCGCATATCTTCAGCTAACTCTTTTATTTGCAGGATTTTCTCGATTCGTTCGATAGTTAATTGATGAAAAAATGTATCGATCGTAAAATGAACATCGATAAGTTGGGGATGTTTTTCCAATAATTGAATCTTAGAATCATGTTCAATCATCCCTTCCTCCAAAACTCGAGCAAAATAACCTGTTCTACAGGTTTCGATAATCCTTTTTAATATGATATCTAAATTATTGTGCTGTGAAATCGTTGCACATGGAATACGTCCTTGTGTGATTTGAACAGTAGCCTCACCTATTTGATATATATCTCCAATACAAATGGAGTTTTCGACCATTCCTGTAACAGTTAAATTTTCTCCAAATGATGGAAGTGGGAATTGTTGATAAAACTCTTCTTCCCAATCTTGATAATGTTCGAAAGCATAAAAACAAACAGCACGATCTGCTCCCCCATGATAATCAGTATTTGCAACACCATCATTTGCAAAACCATTCTTGGATAACCAACATTCACGAATAGGTTTTTTATCAATCCCTGTGCTATATTGTTTTTCCCTAAACACAGTCGTTTTGGGTAATCCTATATTAAGACTCTTTATTTCCATTTTAATCACCTTTCTAATATGTATGTGCACATCTTTCTAAAAAAGTTGTACTTTAATTCCATCATAAAAAAAGCAAATAAGTAAATAGTAAGGATAGTACCTAAAGAGAGGAAATTAAAGATGGAACATGTAAATGATACTGTAAAAAATGATGCAAACCAAGATGAAATTCACAAAAAAAGATGGGAAATTGTATCAATTGCATCGATTCCCTTAATTATGACACTAGGGAATTCTATGTTAATTCCAGTATTACCGTTGATGGAGAAAAAACTAGACATTTCCAAGCTTCAATCTAGTTTAATCATAACTGTTTATTCCATTGTTGCAATATTTCTAATACCAATTGCAGGATATTTATCAGACCGATATGGAAGAAAAATAGTTATCATCCCATCATTACTCTTAGCAGGAATTGGAGGAGTAATTTCAGCATGGGCGGCTTGGAAAATGGGTAACCCTTATACCATGATCTTAATTGGCAGAATTCTACAAGGAATAGGAGCAGCTGGTGCAGCACCGATTGTTTTGCCCTTAGTAGGGGATATGTTTCGAAGGGATAAAGATGTAAGTGCGACATTAGGAGTTATTGAAACATCCAATACTTTCGGAAAAGTTTTAAGCCCCATATTAGGATCATTTTTAGCAGGGTTTATTTGGTACTTACCTTTTGTTTCCATTCCCGTATTCTGTATTATTTCAGTCATATCTATTATTTTTTTAGTTAAAAAACCTAAAAATGATAAAAAAGGGCCAGATTTTAAAACATTTATAAAAAATACAAGGGAAGTTTTTCATCAGCATGGTCGCTGGTTATTTGCTGTCTTTATCATCGGTGCAATCTTAATGTTTGTCTTATTTGCGGTTTTGTTCTATCTATCAAACGTACTGGAAGATACTTATCATTACCATGGAGTGAAAAAAGGATTCATCCTTGCCATCCCACTTGCTTGTCTTTGTTTAGCATCATTTATTGCTGGAAAAAAAATAAAGGACAATATGGTTTTAATGAAATGGATTACCTTTATTGGTCTTGTATTAGCAGGAGCATCCGTTTTAGCAGTAAGCTTATCGAACCAATTTATTTACTTGATTATTGTCTTTCTAGTATGTGGAATCGGCATCGGTGCTGGACTTCCTTGTTTGGATGCGCTCATAACTCAAACGATTGAGAAAAACGTAAGAGGCACCATTACTTCTTTTTATAGTTCAATGCGATATATCGGTGTTGCAGCTGGCCCACCAGTAATGGCGTTTTTTATGAAAAATAATTTAATGGTCATGTTTATGATATTAGCTGTTTGTTGTCTAATCGCAGCTGTTTTAGCATTTGTATCCATCAAACCAAATAAAGAAAATGAGCAAGAAAATAAACCTGTCCATTCATCTGTTTAAAAATAAGAAGCAAATCAAAAAGATTTGCTTCTTTTGACGTTCGTTATACGCAAGGTTGATACTGATACGACAACATATGCAATAAAAGATAGTAAAATTGGAATAACTACGGTATGCATTCCGAAAAGGTTAGGATGAAAACGGTCAAATAAAATATAGCTGCACATACCAATGATCATTGAGGAAATCGCACCGTATTTGTTGCCATTTTTCCAATAGAGCCCAAGGACAATCGGCCAAATAAATACTGCTTCCAGTCCGCCAAATGAAAATAAATTTAGCCATATTAATAAATCAGGTGGATGAATCGCTAAAAAGAAAATGGCAACGCCAACAATCGTGGTAGTCCATAAACTTAAACTCTTGATTTTTTTGTCTTCTGCATCCTTATTAATGTAGCCAATATAAATATCTTTTACTATTGCCGATGAAACGAGTATCAAAATAGAATTAACAGTTGACATTATCGCAGCCATTGGAGCAGCTAATACAATTCCGGCTAGCCAAGATGGCAATACTTTCATTGTCACAATCGGCATTACCGTATCCGCATTATTTATTCCAGGGACAATGGCTCTGGCTAATACTCCGATAAAATGCATTCCAAACATAATGACTCCAATAACAATAGTACCTATAATAATTGCTCTGTGCATAGCTTTGGCATTTTTATAAGACATAGCCCTGATAGCTATTTGCGGAAGTCCCACTACCCCTACTCCAACAAGAATCCAGAAGGAAGATATATATGTAGGGGTCAAGCTTCTATCAGAACCATACGGGCTAAGTAAATTAGGATTTTCCTTCCTTAAATCCGCCATAATATTTTCAAGACCACCACCAGCTTTTACTGTGGCTATAAGGAGAATTATAGTCCCTAGAAGCATGACAATTCCTTGAATCGTGTCAGTAAAAGCAACAGCTCGAAAACCTCCGATAATAACATATAGGAGAACGGAGACTGCAAAAATAAATAGAGCTGTAGTGTAGGAAACTCCTAATATGGATTGCATCAATCTTCCACCGCCAACCCATTGAGCAGTCATAGCTGAAAATAAAAATACGATTATACTGATAGCTGCCAAGATATTTACCCAATTTGAATCATAACGAGCTTTTAAAAAGTCAATCAAAGTAATAGCGTTATATTTCCTTGACATAATAGCAAATTTTTTCCCTAATACCATCAAAACAAAATATCCTGTGACAACCTGACTCATGGCAAGCAAAACCCAAGCTAAGCCGTAATAATATGCTGCACCTGGCCCACCAATAAAGCTACTACCACTTCCGTACGTTGCAACCATTGTCATTGCTAAAATAAATCCACCGAATTGCCTATTCCCTAAGAAGTATTCCTGGACAAACGAATTAGATGTATTTACATATTTAAGAGCAAACATGCCTACAATAAAGAAAATGATAAGAAATAATAATAATGGAATAATAACTTGTATATTCATTGCCTTTACCCTTCTTCCTCAAAAGGAACTTCCTTGAACAGAAATTTCACTGTTAGTATTACCAGAATGACAACCACAAAGAATCCTAGAATACAGCTGTAGAAAAACCACGCTGGCAATCCCCAAATATATGTATACTTTTCCACTTTTTCCTTGCCTAATCCATAGGCAAACCCATACCACCAAATAAAATGAAAAAACGCTAAAGCAACTCCAATCCAAGCTTCCCTTTTAGCAATTCTAAAACGAACCTGATCTTTCAAACTTCAAAACCTCCCCAAAATATAAATATGTATATTCGTTTGTTTACATAATATTATTATTGTAATCTAAATCGTGTTTTTGAATAAATTGTTGAATTAATGTATTTAGTATACGAGATTTTCTTGTTGGTATTTGATGACCAATAGAAGAAATGAAATGAATTTCAGTATCAATGATTTTTGGGTATAACTGAACATGATGATTTATATAATCCGATCTAGTCCCATACAAAAGCATTAACGGTGCATAAAATTGGTCCAGCCTGCTTAAACTGTTATACTGTAAAGATACTTTATAGAAACCCTCCCATATATTCTGATTTGACTTTAAAATATGCCTATACATTTCATCTTGTAATTTTTTTTCATGAAAGTGACTGATAGCTAAGATCTTTGCTAATACTTTCGGAAAATGTTCCGCTAAGTAAATTCCAATTAAATGTTCATTTTTCAATAGTGCTGAGTCAATTTTTGGGTACCCACCAGATAATATAACTCCTTTCACATGGTTTGAGAATTGAATTGCATATTCTTGTACAATAATCCCTCCTGCAGAATATCCAAAAAGAAATAATTGATCTACATTTATTTGTAGTCTAATAGCCTCAATTTCTTCTATGTATGTTTCCACTGTAATGTTAGTGGCGCTGCTTGGGCTGTCTCCATGTCCACTTAAGTCTGGAATTATCAATCTATATGCTTTTGCTAATGGCAACTGTTTTATAAATGTTTTTCTTCCCATTCCGGGTGGATGAACAAATAATATAACTGAACCTTGTCCAATATCATCATAAAATATATTTTTATGTTTCATTTTTACAACAGGCATTCTGTACCCCCTTAGAATTAACAAAGGTGAAGCAAGTAGCTTCACCTTTTCTTAGGATTTCCAATTATGATTATTTTATGAAATGTGTCTGTTCCTTTTTTCTATTAATTTTTTCGATAATCGTTAATTACTTCTTTTGTCTACTTTAGATTCTTATTTTATTTACGTATTAATCATTTTTTACATCATTCTTCTATATATTTAACATAAAGCATTACAATTGGAAGAGGTGTAACGATGATAAAAAAGACCATTTTTCTAATTACTCTTATCCTTCTAATTATTCCTTTTTATGCATTTGCAGACGATATCACTAGTGCAGGTAATATCTTAGATAAGTATTTACAAAAAGAACGCCCTTACTACAAAAATGGTTCCGTTAAACTTACCGATACTAAAGAGTTCCAAGCAGATGTTACCGAGAATGGGAACACTGAAAATCGAAATATCATGGCTATATTTGCGAAATATACTGATGTGAGGGACAGTATTTTTTATTTTCATGAAAGCGGAACATATTTCTATGATATAGATAATCAAAAAATATTAGATTCTTCAGCTACCATTAACGGCAATGATGCTTCTTCTTTTTCCGAACATTATTTATCACAAATAGACACAAGTCTTTCCGCACCTTCATTAATCTTATTAATGCTATCATTATTTATCGGACTTTTTATTATTCCTATTATATCAGTTAAATTATATAAGCATGCTTAGACTTCTTTAATTAATAAAAATAGAAGAGGAGTAAATGATCAGCTTTCCTGTTCACAATACTCCCTCTCTTTTTTAACAAAGTAATGTGAGAAATGTCCGTCGTGAATTTCTAAGCAATTTAATTGGTGACCATAAACACACGCACCATCAATGCCAATTTTTTTATTACCATAAAAAATATTTGGGTCATCTTGAAGCATAAAAGTTGGCGTGTGACCATGTATTATCGTTTGGTCAAATGGATGATCAAAATGTAGAAATGGATCTCTAATCCAAATAAATTCATGGTCACTCGTATTTTTCCAATCATTATAGTTAGGATTAATACCTGCATGGACAAAAATAAAGTTGTCCATCTCATAATATAAAGGCAAGCTACCAAGAAAATCTATGAGGTCTTTATTTGAATCCAAAATTATTTTTGCCCAATTCCTATATGTATCTTCTTCTGCCATCTCCACAGTTAAATTTTCCGAAATAAATGATTGAATCGTTGCTAGCCCGCCATTTCGGAAATACCTTTCAAGTGTTTCAATTGGCTCACTTAACCAATCATAAAACATTTGATCATGATTTCCCCTTAGAGCAATCACACCACATGTTTCTACTAGTTCTTTTACATATTCAACGACTTCCTTACTATTTTCACCTCTGTCTATATAATCACCTAATAATATTAATTGATCATTTGATGATTCAAAGTTTGCAATTTTCAGCAACTCTTTAAACTCTTTTAAACAACCGTGAATATCACTGATTACAAGTATACGCTTCTCTATTGCACCCATCTCCACTCTGTCCTAATCCATTTCGTAAATTAAATATTATTAATTATTTTATCATATAATTCTAAACATAAACACATACTGACTCACCGGATAAATAGAAAAAGGTTTGGATATAATCCAAACCTTTTATTATCGTGATTGGATAAATTCTTGAACCCATGCACCGTGATAAAATCCTACACCTATACAATTATATTCTGGTTTTAATATATTTTCCCTATGACCAGTTGAATTCATCCAACTATTCATTACTTCCTGTGGTGACTTTTGTCCTTCAGCTATATTTTCTCCTGCAGCAAGATAGGTAATTCCAAATGTTCTCATCATATCAAACGGGGAACCATAATTAGGACTATTATGTGAAAAGTAATTGGAATTGATCATATCCATCGCCTTTTTCTCAGCCATATTATGTAGGTCTGCTCTATGCGATAAAGATTTTAGTCCTCTTTTTGCTCTTTCATTATTCACTAACTGTACTACCTGATTTTCAAATCCGGATGTACTTGGTGCCGTTTCTCTTAACCTTATCACTTCTCCAATTTGCATATTCCTTGGTTGAACAGTAGGATTTAAAGACATTAATTTTTTGTAATCCAATCCATATCGTTTGGCGATGAACCAAAACGTATCACCTTTTGAAACTTTATAATAATCAAATGGTGGTTCTTTAAACATTTTTATTTGCGCAAAACTATTGCTAGGAAAAATCAACAGAATTACAAATGAAAATACAAATAATTTTTTTAACATATATTACCCCCAATTTCAGTATCATTACATTCATTATTGTTTCACTCTCTAAAAGATTTATCCCAGAACTGTAATAGAATTTTAAAAAATAAAAAAAGAGGATATCCTTTATAAAAGGATCATCCTCAATTTTTTAATTATTTATTGTTGTCTGTAACATCGTTATCTATTCGTTGATCGGTTGAATAGTTATAGTCATCACGATTAACAGGTGTAAAACCGTTCGGTGTGTAAAAGCGTAACAAATCATCGTAAACGACTTTATCTGACAAACTTAGCATTGTCTTAGATTCTTTATCATTAGCCTGACATAATTTGCTATCTACTTCAGTCCCATCTGGATTACTGTAACACTTCCCGCTTACTTGAGTATATTCGTTGGATACAAAATCGCCATTTCTGAACGGAACAAGCTGATGATGCTCTCCAGACAATAAATCCGAACCGAATGATATATAGTCCTTTGTATCAATTCCTAGCAAGTGAAAAACAGTTGATCGCACATCTATTTCACCACCGTATGTGTGATCAATATGGCCATTCACACCAGGAACATGAATAAATAAAGGTACTCTTTGCAGCTGTGCGTAATCATACGGTGTAATTTCTTTCCCCATTACATTCGCCATTGCTTTATTATGATTTTCCGATATTCCATAATGGTCACCGTATAAAACAATTATTGAATGGTCATATAACCCAGATGATTTGAGGTCATCGAAAAATTGCTCTAGTGCTTGATCTAAATAATGAGCTGTTTGAAAATAATTATCTACATATTTGTCTCCAAAATCTCCTTTTGGAAAATCAGGTTCTTCTCTAAGTACAAAAGGAAAATGATTAGAAAGTGTAATAAACTTTGTATAGAATGGCTGAGGAAGACTTGTTAAGTAAGGCATTGATTCATTAAAAAATGGTTTATCCTCCATGCCATAATTAATCGTGTTTTCTTCACTCATATCATAATATTTTGCATCAAAAAACTTTTGAAATCCAAGAGATTTATACATTTCATCGCGATTCCAGAATGTTTTATAATTTCCGTGAAATACTGCTGTTGAATATCCTAATTGGTCTAATATAGCTGGAGCTGCTTGAAATGTATTTTGTGATTTTGTTGTGAAAACAGCCCCCTTCGGCAATGGGAACAATGCATTTTCCATCATAAACTCTGCATCTGAAGTTTTTCCTTGACCCGTTTGATGGAAGAAATTATCAAAATAAAATGTATTAGGATCATGTGTTAATTTATTTAAAAATGGTGTAACTTCTTGACCATTCACTTTATAATCAATAACAAAATTCTGCAATGATTCCAATGATACATAAATCACATTCATTCCTTTTGCTACACCAAAATATTTTGGATTTGGATCAGTATATTTCGCTTTAACATAATTTTGAACATCTACTATATCACTGCTATCAGCAAACGCCCTTTGTGCAGATGCCTTTGTAGTTTGAATCGCATCGTAAATTGTGTAATTATATGCACCAAGATATTTAACGATATAGCTTCGATCGAAAGTACGCGTTAAAAGCTCAGGTCGATCTGCTTCTGCGAGACCTAAGTTCACAATAAAGAATGCAAGTGCGGCTGCTAAAAAACCATACACAGTTCTACGATTAATTTTCTCATATGAAACCTTCACAACCTTAAACAATATCAAACAAATGACAATAAAAGTATCAATAAAATATAGAATGTCATGCGGTTTCATTAATGCGGTAGCACTACCGCCAAGTTCGCCAAAGTTTTTTGTTTGGGTTAATACAGGGATAGTGATGAAATCATTGAAAAAACGATAATAACATACATTTGCATATAACAGTATAGAAAGTAACAGGTTAATGGTAATTAAACATATATTTTGAAGACGACCTTTAAAAAACAAAGAAATCGAAAAAAAGAATAAAGCGGAACTAATTGGATTAATAAATAATAAAAATTGCTGCATTGTATTTTGTAAATCTAAATTAAATTCTTTCTTATAAACGAGATAAGTTTTAATCCAAAAAAGGACTGTGGTAATAAAAAGAAGAGAAAACTTCTTATTTAATAAACTATGAATTTTCATTTTTAAATGTGGCATTTCTATAAACCTCCTAATCGCCTTTACGAGGATTTCAAGGTTGTAAACAAAAATATATTATTTTACTTCAACCATTTTAATACTTTATAAAAAAAAATCAAGTACCTTTATGAAAATTAGTAATTCTATACCACTTTTGTTTTACCCCAATTAGTGTTTATTTAAACATGCAAGTGCTGCTATTTATGCCAACTTAAGAAAAAAAGCTGCCAAAAGAGGCAGCTTTTTTGAAAAATTAAAGTTTTACAACGTTATCAGCTTGTGGTCCACGTTGTCCTTCAACGATATTGAATTCTACACGTTGACCTTCTTCTAAAGTTTTGAAGCCTTCGCCAGTGATTGCACTGAAATGTACGAATACGTCGTTGCCGCCTTCTACTTCAATGAATCCAAATCCTTTTTCGCCGTTAAACCATTTTACTGTACCTTGTGTCATGAATAGACAACCTCCAAAAATTTTTTAATATGTTACTCATATTTACGCAGTAAATAAAAATTCACATATTATAAAGAGTATCCACACAAAAAAGTAGTTACTCTTTATAACATGTGAATCCATAACTCCATAATTCTGATCGAACAAAAAACCTAAAATTATATTTAAACGAGGTATCTCATTTATTTTCAGTAAAACTATATAGATGTTTTCAAAACAACGAAAGCCCTACCTCTCTTTCGTCCTTGCGACTCCGCAGATCGCGCCAGCTGAATTGTATATTATCTAAATGCGGAAAAGGAAAATATAGCTAATAGTTGTAAAAATTTAATTTCCTATTAATAATATAATAATTATCGATAAAATGCAAGGTTTAAAAAGAATATCCACGGTTTTTTACGAAAAAATGAAATATACGGTTTGTTTATTCCTACAAAGAAATGGCATCTTTCAAAGAAAAGATGCCATTTTTATTAATAGATAAAATATTTTTCTTTTATTAGTTTATGCACAGGGCTTTAAACAATTATTTTTACCAAAATCCACCGTAGCCAGCTCCACCGTATCCGCCGCCGCCCATATAGGCTGCTCCTACAATGACAAGCAGAATAAACACTACGACGATAAATGCAAAGCCTCCACCATAACCTCCGACTGCTCCATCCATTGAATTACCTCCTTTTTATATGTCACTTATACTGTATTCAAAAGGAGGTTGTTTGTCGTGTAAATTAACTAAAATGGGCTATATTGTACTAATGCCTATTAGAGGGAGGAGGTAAAAGCTATTTCATAGTTTTCTATTGCTTGTTTTTTCCTTCTATGTACTGAAAGGCAATCATGCAAATTAAAATCCAGAATGCCCCTGCCAGATAGCCACCTATAACATCACTTGGATAATGGACACCAAGATATATACGGCTTACACCAATAATTAATACAAGCAAAATACCAATTATAACACCTATAATCTTTGCCCAAGTTCTGTTATAAACTTTAAATAAAATAAATGCTAAGCTTCCGTACAAAATCATTGAACCCATGGAATGTCCACTTGGAAAGCTGTAACCACTCTGTTCGATAATTGGTTGAATATCTGGTCGTGCTCGTTTAAAAATCAGCTTTAAGATTTGATTAAATCCCCCTGCCCCAAGTGCAACGGTTATGGCTAAATAAATGCCTAATAATCGATGACGAGTGATATACAAACAAATACAAACAATAAAGGTAATAAGTGCAACTCCTTTAACTGACCCGAAAAAAGTTATCCATAACGCAATGGATGTTAAGCGATATGAAACATATCCTTGCACTGAATCAATAATGCTACGATCGAAATGGCGAATTTGAGAACCGTCAAAATTAAAGGCAATTTCTAAAAATGCCCATGAAAAAATTACTAATAAAACAAAGAGAAAAAGACCTAACCCCATTTTTTTCTTACTCATTATTTCACCTCTATTTCCCATCGTATCATAATAAATTAAAAAGACAATTCCTATATGAACTGTCTTTCTAATTAAAGATAAATTGTCTAATTACTGAGCTTTTTTTGCTTTTGTAGTCCTTCTTTTGGGCTTTGGTTTTTCTTCCGATTTCGTTTTTGTTTTGTCTATAGATGCTTGGAGTGCTGCCATCAAATCGGTAACATTTGCGGTTTGTTTTTTCTCTTTAGGAGTAACAAGTTCTTTTCCAGTTCTTTTTGACTCAATTAATTCCATTAACTTCGTTCGATATTCATCTGTGTACTTTTCTGGTTCAAATGTAGTTGTTAACTGATCAATAAGAAGTATAGCAGTGTCAATTTCTTTTTTAGAAACCTGATCCTCTGCTGGTACATTCGGGACATCTGCTGCATTTCTCACTTCATCTGGAAAATGGATCGTTTCCATCAATAAGGTATTTTCCAATACCCTAATAACTGCCAATTGCTCTTTAGATCTCATAACGATTTTTGCAATACCTGCTTTCTTAGATTCAATGAGAGCCTTACGAAGTAAACCGTAAGCCTTAAATCCTCCCTCATTCGGAGACATATAATAACTACGATCGTAATAAATCGGATCTATCTCTTCCATTTTGATAAAATCAATAATTTCCACTGCTTTTTCTTCAGACGTGCGCTTTAGTTCGTTTAACTCCTCTTCCTCCAAAATTACAAATTTCCCTTTCGCAATTTCGTATCCTTTTACGATGTCTTCCATCGATAATTCCTCTTCACAAACCGGACACATTTTTTCATATTTAATTGGAGTGTGACATTTTTTATGAAGCGACCTTAATTTAATATCTTTATCTTCTGTTGCGGCGTGTAATTTTATTGGTATATTAACGAGCCCAAAACTTATGCTTCCTTTCCAAATTGTATGCATATTCTCCCTCCCTTATATTTTCTTATAGTTAATGTCCGTCCACTGCTATTTTTCATTCGTTAAAAGTTTTGGGAAAAATCCTTTTAAACGGGAAATACTACTTTCAAAGGGGGATACAAGATTTGAAACCAATGCTGCCAACATTAAAATCCATACCTCCGGAAAAGGGAAATTGGGTTTACGAAATAAAATATGATGGTTTTCGCGCTATTTTAGAATGGGAAGAGGAAAACATTCATTTATGGAGCCGAAATGAACTTGATCTATTACCGCAATTTCCTGAAATTAAGGAGTATCTTCTTTCTCAAAAGGAAACCATTTCAGAATTTCTCCCGTTAACATTAGATGGTGAATTAGTTATCCTGGAAAATCCAAACAAAGCCAACTTTGGACAATTACAAATACGTGGTCGAATGCGCTCTAAAGAAAGAATCCAAGTAAAAGCAACATTAAGACCATCCCGATACTTGTCATTCGATATTTTGAAAATTAATGGAAAGGATATGAAGAACAAACCTTTTGTAGAGAGAAAAGAGACGCTTCTATCCTTTTTCTCCAAAATGAAATGGCCATTATATCCAACAAATGGTGAAAGAGATTTATTACAATTAATACCTATTCATAAAAATATGGATACAATATGGGAAAAAGTATATACATTCGATAGTGAAGGAATTGTTGCAAAATTAAAGGAGAGCAAATGGGAATTAGGTAAGAGAACAGAGACATGGGTGAAAATCAAAAATTGGAAAAGAGTTTCTTGTTTTATTACTGCTTTTGACATTAATAATGGTTACTATCACATTGGTGTATTCAAGAATGACAATATTTTCCCTCTTGGTTTATTTTTATTTAGCATCTCGCCAGATCAAAAACAGGCGCTTAATAGAGTTATTAAGGAAAATGCTTACGAAAATATAAATGGCATACTAAAAATTCACCCTTCCATCTGTATTGATGTACATTATTTGGAATGGTATGAGGAACAGTTAAGAGAACCTCATTTTCACAATTTTCGCTTCGACCTTTCTCCAGAAGACTGTACATACGAACAATTTCTACTTGATAAGATTGCAATTCCAAAGGAAATCCAAATAACACACCAAGAAAAACCGCTTTGGGAGAAGAGAATTTCAAAATTAGACTTTGTCCATTATATGCGGAAAATTTCGCCTTTTATAATGCCTTTTCTTCAAAATCGCTCATTAACTGTCATAAGATTTCCACATGGAATTTTTGGAGAACCATTTTATCAAAAAAATTGCCCTGATTATGCACCATCCTTTATCGAAACTATTCGACAAGATGGGATTGATTATATTGTTTGTAATGATTTGAAAACATTAATGTGGCTTGCAAATCAATTAGCAATTGAATATCATATTCCATTTCATGTAAATAATAGCCATTTTGTCAGTGAAATCGTTTTTGATTTGGATCCACCTTCTAGAAACGATTTTCATTTAGCAGTTAAAGCGAGTCTAATGATGAAAGAAATATTTGATCAGCTTGAATTAATAAGTTTTATTAAAACTTCAGGCAATAAAGGTCTGCAAATCTATATTCCACTGCAAGAAGAGACTTACTCTTGGGAAGATACGCGATTTTTCACAGAATTTATTGCGCAATATCTAATAACGAAAGAACCGAATTTGTTTACAATCGAACGCTTGAAAAAAAACCGAAAAAATAGATTATATATTGACTTTGTCCAACATGCAGAAGGAAAAACAATCATTTCCCCCTATTCTATGAGGGGAAATAAGGAGGCATTAATAGCAACTCCACTTTTTTGGGAGGAAGTAAAAGAAGAATTAAATCCAGAACTTTTTACAATGAACAGTGTTTTGAAACGTTTGGAGGAACAAGTTTGTCCATTCTCCAACTATTTTACAGCGAAGTACAAGCAACCATTTGAGCCTGTATTAAAATTTTTAAAGAAAAACAATTGAAAAACCGGCAGAAAATTCTGCCGGAGCAACGCTTAAAATAACGCTGTATCTATTACTTCTTTTGCGTGAAGCTCTAATTGCTCATAATCATTTTGCTCAAATAGGTTAGTTTTTTGAACTATAGAGAAATTTTCAGGATTTTTAACATCTACATCTATTTCTGCATCAAATAAATAAGTTGCATTTCCGATTAAATCAATTTTATATTCCTTATTTTCATAATGAACAACACAACGAACCATCCCGCCGTTTGTATAAACTTCGATTTCTTTCTCAATATCATTCAATTGTAACAAACAGGAAATTAACGACGATGCAGACATCGCAGTACCACACGCATTTGTGAAACCAACACCGCGTTCGAACGTTCTGACATAAATTCTGCCTTTTTGAATGAATTTTACGAAGCTAACATTAACACCATCAGGAAATAAATCATTTGGTCGATTTGCATATTCCGCAATGTTTTTTTGTATATTTGTTCGCATAGTTTCCGTATCAACAAAGCTAATAAGATGTGGATTTGGTACAGCAACTGCCGAAAACAACAAATCATCCGATAGTTCCGGTACCTTGTCATTGAATAAAGTTTCTCGTTGTAATATCATTGGCAACTGGTTTAAGTGAAAAAGAACAGGAGAAATTTCCACTTGGTATGTTGGTATTTGATTATAAATCGAATCTGCCTTATTAACGGCTAAATTTGCTTTTAATGTTTCGACTACGATTTCAACCTTTTGCAAAAGCTCACATAGATAACGTCCAGCACACCGTAAGCCATTTCCACACATGGAGGCTTCTGATCCATCGGCATTAAATATCCGCATTTTTGCGTCACAGTTTTCACTTTTCATCACAAACAGGATTCCATCCGCTCCTAAATTAGACTTTCGGTCACATAGTGCAATCGCTAAACTTTCTCTGTCTTCATCGGTAAAAGAATAATTATATGATAATTCATCAATTAATATAAAGTCGTTATTCGAACCATGACATTTTTTCAGTTGAATCTTCACTTTTGAAACCTCCAATATTTTCCCTTTAAAAACCTTTTAAAATAATTTTCACTTTAAATTTAAAATGCCATAAACTCGTATATTTAGCAATTATATTAATATGCAAAAGAAATATTTTTCATACAGAAAAGAGTAATCCTAAAGATTGGATTACTCTTTCGATTTTTACAGACTTTGAAAAATAAAATTCAACAAAAACAAACAAGATATTACATAAAGCGGCAATGACACTTCTTTCGCTTTCCCAATCGATACCTTTAACAATGGATATAAAATAAATCCAATGGCAATCCCATCTGCAATACTATACGTAAACGGTATCATGACGATGATCAAGATTGCGGGAAATGCCTCGGTAATGTCTTTTAAGTCCATTGTTCGAATATTTATTGTCATTAATCCACCAATTAAAATAAGAACAGGAGCGATTGCATTATCCGGTACCCATTTTAAATACGGAATAAAAAAAATGGAGCAAAGGAATAAGATCGCCGCGGTTACAGATGTAAGTCCTGTCCTACCACCTGCTGCAATAGCCGCAGTAGATTCCACAGCTGCAACAGTAGGGCTTGAACCAAAGATTCCCGATAACATTGCAGAAATTCCATTCATCCGGAACACACGTGTAAACTTATTCGGACTTCCCGCAAGATTTGTATGACTATGAGCAAGACCAATGTTTTCAAACACAATTACCATCGTTAAAGAAAAAACTGCTACCCAAAAAGGAAGTGACAATATATTATGAAACGATAGACCTGCGAATACATTTCCATAATCTTTTACGGAAAATGCCACATTATGATCATGTGGAATCAGTCCTAAAAGTGCACCTAATACAGTCCCAAACATAATACTAATAAGGAAATATCCTTTTGTATTCCGCAAAAATAAAAAGATTGTGATGATAAAGGTTAAGATAGTCGCCAAGACTTTTATGTCACTTAAATCACCTAATGCAATCAAGGACGATCCACCTCTTACTACTATCCCGCCTTTTTCTAATCCAATTAGCATTAAAAATAAACCTAGCCCAACTGAAATGGCATCTTTTAACGTTTGGGGAATCGCTGAATTCAATAGCTTTGCCAATTTCGTAAACGCAATAATGACAAATATTACTCCTGAAACAAAAACAATACCAAGTGCTTCCTGCCACGAAAAACCTTTAGCCTGAACTAATGTAAATGTAAATAATGCATTAATTCCCATACCTGGCACAAGGATAATGGGTGCGTTTGCGAAAAACCCCATTAATAAACAGCCAGCAACAGAAGTAAGGATAGTGGCAATGACAGCACCTTGAAAAGGAATACCAGCTTCAGATAATATCATCGAATTGATCGCAATGATATATACGACAGTAATGTAACCAATGATACCCGCCATTATTTCCTTACGAATGGTGGTGTTATGTTCAGAAATTTGAAATAAACGGAAACTTCTCATTTCATCTTACCTTATTTAGTTGTCCCTCTCCCATCCCGCTTTCCATGTATAAAACATGTAAGCCACAAACAATAATTATAATGGACGATTCAAATATTGACAATATTATGCGGTTAATTTCTTGCATTGTTCTGCACATTGAAAACAAGCTTTCGCACATTTTTGACAATGTTCATGATCATGTTTTTTACATTCATTTCCACATGCTTCACAAATGCTAGCACAAATACGGCAAATGTCTTTGACAAAATCACTGCTTCTTTGCATCGCAGCAATCGTTATATTACAAAAATCGGCGCACTCTCTGTCCAATTCAATACATTTTGTCATTTTTTCTGGATGTTCTTCATTTAAACACGCATGGAAACAAACATTACATGCTTCAAAGCATGTAAAACACGCTTCCAAACAAGCTTTATAATTTGCATTCAATATAGGAACCCTCCACATTTCATTTGCTATGAAATTATTATGAAACGATCCTTTTTATTTCATACTAAAATTTAATTGTAATGATTTGCAAATAAAAAAATAACAAGTCCATAAATTATATACCGTTCATGATCATTCAATTCTTCTTGAAATGTAAGAATCGGTGTGTTCGGCGAAAAAAGCTTTTGCCATTTTATTGGCATCCACCCTTTTTGGATGGTGGCAATTCTTTTATCGTTCTTTGTTACTTCGATCTTTTCAGTAGTTATTTGAATAATAATCTGATCATTACAAACCTTAAATTGTAGAAGTTTTCTTTTTCTATTTATTAATTTTACTTTTATTTGCTGATGGTTACTTGTAATAATTTCGATACGGCCGTGATAATGAGATACATTCATAGATGTTAATATTGATCCATCTCTTTTTTTAAATAAATAGGTTTGTAGATTATTTTTATTCCTATTAAATGGTAAAAACCATTTCCACGGTTTCATATTTTTATCACTTAATTGAAAATCACATATTCCATCACTATTTAAAAATTTAACGAATAAGCTTGGTGCGGGAAAAAACATCATCATTTGCTCATTTGACTGAACAAAGTTTTTCCTTCTGTCTGATGATACAGAGGTAACGCTACCTTCTCTATTAATGTAATAGACATATTTTGCAAAGAAATAAATTAATAGAATAGCTATAGCGAAAAAAATGAGCTTATAAACAAAGAGAAACTGTGCTGCTGAAAAAATAAAAAAACAAACAACAAGAAAAAATCCTACTAGAATAACCTGATTTAAATAGATTCTGGACATTACGGTATAGTATTCTTTGATATTCATGTCAATTCACCCTATTTGTAGATTCATTCTAGTATATGCTCCTATCTTTGTTTCATGATATAGGAAATAGAAAAATCCTCTGATCAGAGGATTTTTCTACTTAAGGAAGCGAATGACTAATGGTATTTGATATCGTTCTCCATCGTATGCTTTTATGGCTGCCATAATGGTGAAAACCAAAAAAAGAATTCCAATAATGCTAAGCAATATACCACCAATTAAAACGATTACGAGAATACCGCTAATTACACTATAAATAATATACGAAATTAGGAAGTTGAAATATTCCTTACCATGGTAATCTACAAACGATGATTCGTCTTTTTTAAGCAGCCAAATAATTAATGGTGCGATAATAACGAAAAATAAGCTTGTCACATATATCAATGTTGCAAATAACCTTTCTTCTTTTGATGGCATTGTAGTCACCCCCAGAAAAATATTCTTTATACATATACGGAAATATTGAAAAAAAGATACATTTTTTTGTCTTTTCTTTTTTGGACATCCTCTAAAATATTTTGCATATTATTTAATATGTTGTCCATTATGGAAATGATAATTGAAGGAGAAATGGTATGCTGGCAAATATTCAAGCATTTATTTTAGGAATCATTCAAGGCCTCACAGAGTTTTTACCAATTTCAAGTACCGGACACTTATTTATTGGTCGACACCTTTTTGGTCTTGATGAGGCTGGATTATTTCTTGATACAATGCTGCATGTTGGGACATTACTTGCTGTAATCGTCGTTTATAAGGATGAGCTTCTTTTTATCTTAAAACATCCTTTTAGCAAGTTAACTAGTATCATGATTGTCGGTACAATACCTGCAGTCATTATCGGGTTTCTATTTAAAGACTTTTTCGATTCTATTTCAAAGTCAGGTAGTACAATTGGGTGGGAATTTTTAGCAACAGGGTTAATACTTTGGTGGGCAGAAGGAACTAAAAAGCAAGGACATAAAAAACTAGGGGATATTCGCTATACCGATGCACTTGTAATTGGCACGTTTCAGGCCGCAGCCATTTTCCCTGCATTATCTCGATCCGGCTTAACAATTGCCGCTGGACTATTTCGAAAATTGGACAGAGAAACTGCAACTTATTTTTCTTTCCTTTTATCCACCCCTGCAATTTTAGGTGGAATCGTCTTACAGGGGAAAGATATATTCACAGGTCAAGTTGAAAGCGTTTCGTTAACAAGCCTTTTATTCGGTACTATTGCCTCTGCCATTTTTGGATACTTCGCAATCGTCGGTATGATTAATTATCTTAAAAAGAAATCGTTAAAAATTTTCGCCTATTACGTTTGGTTCTTAGGAATATTTATTATTACTCTGCAAACAATAGGAGTTTTTTAATGGAGCTGGTTCATTATGAGTCATGAATGGATTATAAATACGATGGAACAATTAGGAAATCTCGGATTCATTGGAATTGCACTCGGCCTGATGATCGAAATAATTCCCAGTGAGATCGTGTTAGCTTATGGCGGATATTTAATTGCAAATGGTGAACTTTCTTTTTTAAGTGCGCTAATTGCTGGAATAATCGGTGGTACGTTGGCGCAAGCTTTTTTATACTGGCTGGGATATTATGGAGGCAGACCATTTTTCGAGAAATATGGTAAATTCTTATTCATAAATAAAAGACATTTAGATGCCTCTGAAAATTGGTTTCAAAAATATGGTACGATTGTGATTTTTATGGCTCGATTTATTCCAATTGTTCGGCATGCTATTTCCATTCCAGCTGGAATAGCAAAAATGAAATTTTCACAATTTATTCTTTATACTGCTACAGCAATGCTTCCTTGGACAATACTTTTTTTACTTCTTGGCATACAGCTCAATAATCATTGGGAATTAATAAGCGATATTGCCGGAAAATATATAAAACCGCTAATTGTTTTTGCTATTATGACACTGTCTGTCTACTTCTATTTTCACCATCGAAGATACAGTAAATAATTTGTCGAAGGTAGTAAAAATTGGTCATAAAAAATTAATATTTATCCTATTTTCATTTTTCATTTTTTATTGTAATATACAAAAAGGAAGAGAAATTTTATACAACTTTTTGATGTTTTACATCAATTAGGGAAGGCAAATGGTGCGCCACCAGCTTATACTGAGTCTGGTTCTAGTGGGTTCGATTCCCACCCCGAAATTTTTTACGCAATTTTAAAAAATTTCGAGGGTGGAGTTCCCCATTTTTAGGTGAACTGCCCTCTTTGGAGGGATATCGATGCTCAAGAAACGTGAGTTAAATGGTCAAGAAAACTCTAGTTTGTTTGAACTAATGGTGCACCAAGATGTCTTCCCTTTCGTTCGCCAAAAAGCATATTCACATGATGAATATCTCTTTTTAACTAAACAAACGATTGAGGCGGAAGAACGTGGTGAATTAATTTCCAGAACTATTTTAGATGAATGGGGAAGCCCAATTGGGACCATTAATTTATTTGAAATAGAAAATAATGCTGGATTTTTAGGAACATGGATAGGAAAACCATACCATGGTAAAGGTTATAATCTGCTTGCTAAAGAAGCGTTTTTTCAAGAAGTATTTTATGAATTGGGAATTGAAACGATTTTTATGCGGATTCGCAAATTAAATATCCGATCTATCAAAGCAGCCGAAAAACTTCCGTATGTCGTCAAAGCTAATGAAACAAGGAAATGTAACTTTGATCAATTAAATTCCAATGAATATATATATGATTTATACGAAATTTCTAAAGACCAATATTCCTTTTATATGATGCGGTCTTCTGCAGAACAAGAGGAAAATCAAGTATTGGAAGCATAAAAACTCGCCTAAAATAGGCGAGTTTTTATTTGTTTTTTATATCATTATATAAATTTCTTATGACCCAGGTTTTATACTGTTCCAACTTTTTACGATCAACAGGATGGTATCGAATTCCTAACTGTTTTAATTCTTGTAAATACCATCCTTTTGAATATTTGTAAGCCATCCCAATCTCCCCCTCATCAACTTGTCCAATACAATATATGATGAGAACAGATTAAATATTACTTTGAAATGATGTAGATTACAGTTCTTGTATAATTTTAATATAGTGCTTCATTAATTCTAATTTACTTGAATCAGGAATAGTAGAATCAACGATCCGTTTCATCGCATAAAAAAATTTTTCTTCTTTTGATTTTCTTAATCGTGGATGTGTGTTCTTGTCTAAAAGCTCTGAAACAATGGCATCGTCTAATATTTGCTCGGCAATTTTACTTTCATCCATTAATACTCGGTTGTTCCACAGACTCTGATACAATTCTAATAACTCTTCCTTTGACAATTGAAGTCCTCCTACAGAAAAAATAAAATACATAAAATCCTAACAGCCTGGAAAATCTACGAATATATAACACAAAGAGGAGGCACAATGATGCACGGTCCATATTGTTGTCCCAATTGTAAAACAAATCGATCTAGGTTTAATATTATACAACAAATACCTCAAGCAGTGAAAATGGATCCCAGATCAGGAGATATTGTAGAAGAATATGAAAATAATGCAGTCGATCCATTTCATATTCCCTATAAAGGTCCTGATTTTCGAATTCAATGTGCAGCATGCGGTCTAATTGAAGATGAAAAGACATTCTTAAAATTTGGTGAAAACACTTAATACTTCGCTATAGTTTCACCTCAATGCTTGGTTTATAAATGAGCAAAATATTGCAAAGGGCTCCTAGTATTTAGGAGCCCTCTTTTACATTATTTTTTGTTTAAAACCTCTACTGCTTTTTTAATCTGCGGATCTTTTTTAATTATTTTGTCTCTCAATTTGTTCATGAGCTCCAGCGTCGTTTCCCCTTCAAGCGTACCTGTTACTTTTATATGTTCTGCCTTTTGGAATGCTTGCACAGCTTTTTCCGTTTTTGTATCGAAAAGTCCGTCTACTTTTCCTGGATTATATCCCAAAGCTTTTAACATTTCCTCAGCAGTCTTTACATTGCTTGAGACATCTGAAAGTTTCAGTTTTTTACTAGGGTCAATAATTGGCAAGCTAGCATATTTCGGCAAATCCACCTTATAGTCAGGTTCAATTCCTTTTTCATGAATCCAATCACCATCAGGAGTTAACCATTTCGCTACAGTAAATTTAATGTTGGACCCATCTTTGAAGTCAGTAGCAGTTTGTACTGTACCTTTACCAAATGATTTTTGACCTACAAGCGGGATATTTGCTGATTCATTTAGTGCTGCTGCTGTAATTTCAGAAGCACTAGCACTTCCTTCATCAATAAGCACAACAACCGGAATCTTTATTTTTTCCCCTTTTTCAGCAACCATCTGTTCGCGTTTACCATTTCGATCTTCCGTTTGAACAATTTTTTTACCTTCTGGAACAAATAGGTTTGAAATTTTCATGGCTTGATCTAGTAATCCACCTGGATTTTGACGTAAATCCAAAATCAGTGATTTCATTCCTTTTTTATCCATCTCATCTAGTGCTTTAACTAATTCATTATACGTATTTTCTGAAAAACTTGTAATTTGTATTTTAGCAACGCCATTTTTCATCATTTCCGGATAAACAGTATTTATTGGAATTGTATCGCGAATTATCGTCATTTCCGCTGTTTCTTTTGTACCTGAAGGTTGAATCGAAAGCTTCACGCTTGTCCCTTTTTTTCCACGAATAAGCAGAACCGCTTTATTAGCAGACATACCACGGATACTTTTACCATCGACCGCTAGAATTTTATCATTCGGTTTCAAACCAGCTTTTTCAGCTGGAGAACCTTTTATTGGAGAAACAACTACAATAAATCCTTCTTTTTCTTGAATTTCTGCGCCAATTCCTTCGAAAGAGGATGAAATACTTTCATTAAATTGCTTTGCCTCATCCTGTGACATATAATCGGAATATGGATCACCTAAAGCCTCCACCATCCCATTAATAGCACCGTTTATTAATTTTTGCTTGTCTACATTTTTGTAATAGTTACTTTCTAACTTGTCATAAACGGCATACAGTTTATTAAATTCTGGTCGATTATTAGCCACAACATTCACTGCTTTTTTATCTCCAAATGCTAAAACAAAAGTTGTCACACCCGCAGTAGCAAATACAAGTAAAAAAATAAGCATTACAAATGTAAACTTCTTCATGCGGATATAACTATTTGTGTGTTCTGTCGATGAGTCTACATCTCTTTTTTCCTCTTCCAAGACATTCACCACTTTCATTCCCATTACATGCTGTGTATTAATTAGTATTTTAAAAATATTAACTTCTATATCTTATCAGTTTTTATCGAATTACGAAAGAAAAGGTTTCAGTAGTAATAAAAAAATCGAATTTTGTAATACTTTGCAAGTACAAGTTTTTATAACAAATTACTAGTGCACCATCAACTATATGTAGCGAATCGTTAATATAGAAGTGAAGATACCTACTACTGTAGTAGCAAAAAGAGAATATAGAAAGATGTGGATGCCAAATAATTTCATCCCCATTAATAATATCATTGCATCTAAGACAAAAATAATGATCCCAACGTTCAGTTTCGAAAAAACACCCACCATTTGCGCAAACAAATCTAAACCATCGGTGGCAACACCGGCTTGAAGGATGAGACCTGCACCTATTCCAATAAATGTTCCGCCTATAAGAGCACTTAGAAACATCGGTAAGTGAATTCTTTCGGATAAAAAGGTAAACAAGTCCAAAAAAAAGGAACTGAATACTAGTCCAAAAATACTGTTATAGAAATAGCGACGATAATAGAAAAAGGCAAATATATATAATGGAATGCTAAAAATAATCATGCTAACTGCAGTTGGTATGGAAAAAAAATAATAAATGATCAATGCTATTCCTATTAATCCTCCATCTAATAACTGATGGGGGATTAAAAAACCATTCACACCAATAGACAATAAAATGCTCCCTAAAATAATTTGTCCAATCCTCTGAATTGTTCTCTCCCCCACTACTTTTATCTTTCTAAAAATAGTTTATGAGTGTAATTTATTTTCATGCAAATTTTCCATATTTCACAACCAAACTAAAAGTTTGGTTGTGAAATATGGAGCTTTAACTGTAAAACATATTGGGCAACTTGTGCCTATTTATTTCGATAAAAAAAAGGTGAGTTTCCTCACCTTTATGCTTGTTTTACATGTTGAAAATATTCTTCTAATGTCCAATGGTTTTTGAATATTATTTCTGCTACTTTTTTCCCCACATATCTAAAATGCCATGGTTCATATTCATATTTCGTCACATTTACCTTATCTTTTGGGTACCTTAGAATAAAGCCGAACTCATGTGCATGGTCACGCAACCAGATCCCTTCTTTCTCTTCCCCAAAATTCTCAGTTAGAAGGTAATTTTCTCCTTTACTAGTAATATCTATAGCAAGACCCGTTTGATGCTCACTTTCTCCTGGAATGGCAACTGCTTGAATTGCTTTATCTTTACCAACATTAGCTACTTCTGCATTAAATAGTGACTTTTGCCTTGTATAAGAACGATAACCTGATGCTGCATACAGGATAATATTATCCTTTTTTGCCTCAGAAAACATTTGCTCGAGGGCATTTGCTGCTTCTTTTCTCATATAACTTTTTTCTATGTCTTGATTACCAAATGAAAATGCTACTTTTGGTCGAACAAGATCGTCCGGCTCATAAGAACCGAGAGAATATTCCTTATTGACCAAGGATAGTATATTTGCAGGATTTTGAATTATTTTTATTCCATTTTCAACTTTTATTTTGTTAAAGTATTCTGCACCTAGTACTAGAGCAGAGCCCACATTCTTCGAATTGGCTCGTCCTGTTTCTCCACTAGCTGAATGGGTGGTTTGGTTTGATAGTTTCTCTTGGCTCTTATGTATAGTAGTCTCAGAAGCATTTTCTTGTCCCCAACTGCACCCACTTAACAATAAAGCCATGGTTGTTAGCATATAAATACGTTTCATCATTTCACCTTTCCTATTCATTCCCATTAAAAATTGTCCATATGTAAAAGTGTATCAAAGAAATGAGATAAATGAGTAGGTAAATATATGAATTTTTGATTAACCTTTAGATGGAATATAATAACAAAAAGCCTCTTTAAGAGACTTTTTGCATTGCTTTTTATTTAATTGCAGCTTCTAATGCTACTTCAATCATATCATTAAATGTCGATTGTCTTTCATCTGCAGATGTTTCTTCACCAGTTATAATATGATCACTAACTGTTAAAATAGATAGGGCTTTTCTATTATATTTGGCTGCAAGCGTATATAGTGCAGCTGTTTCCATTTCTATCGCTAGGATCCCATAATTTGCCCATTTTTCGTGATCTGCATTATCATTATAGAACATATCTGCTGTAAAAACATTCCCAACTTTTAGATTTAGCCCTTTTTCGTTTCCACTATCATATGCTTTTTTCAATAATTCAAAATCAGCTGTTGGTGCATAATCAATGCCTCCGAATGTAAGACGATTCATTTGTGAATCGGTCGATGCCGTCATCGCAATTATGACATCTCTAACCTTTACATCCTTTTGGATAGCACCACAAGTACCTACCCGAATTAAATTCTGCACATTATAACTCTGCATTAATTCATTAATGTAAATTGAAATAGACGGAACCCCCATTCCTGTCCCCTGTACAGATATAGGTTTCCCTTTATATGTTCCCGTAAATCCGAACATATTTCGAATTTCATTGTAACAAGTTACATTTTCCAAAAACGTTTCTGCTATATATTTGGCACGAAGAGGGTCCCCAGGTAATAGTACTGTTTCTGCTATTTCATTTTCTTTTGCTCCAATATGTATGCTCATTTAATAATCTCCTTTCCATTCAGTATGTACATTTTATAGCTTTAATGAGCTCAATGCAATAATCATATTGTGACATAATATAAAGCTTTCTAGGAAAAGATATAGTTGAAAATTACGAGGAGGGATATCAAATGGGTAAAAAACATCGAAATCGAATTAATAGTCAAAAGAAAAATAATCATATTCCAGAAGATCAAATAATAGCTGAACAAGAAGCACATGAGAGGGAATTTAGTGCAAACAAACGTAAGAAATAATAAGTTATGTAATGCTCAACTTCCGATTAATTTTATTGGAAGTTGGGTGCGATGAAATTTTCATCTTAATAGAATTTTATTAACGGAAATATAATTGAAAAATATAAAGCCACCTCAAATAGAGATGGCTGATGTATAGCGCTATTTTTGTTGTATTAATCCCATTCCTCGTCGATAATACATTTAGCAATTAAGTAGTCGAATGTGATATCGGCGATTTCTTCCAGTTCTTCTTCTTTTGGTGCATATCCCCTTTTAACAAGTTCATGAAAAAAGAACTCCGCAATTTCTTCCGTGTCAATAAACACTTCAATTTCCCGCATACAAAATCGCCTCCTTCTGATTAAAATGTATGTTCTTTAAATACGTTTATGCAAAATTTAATTTGGTTATGATTAAACGATGTACTAATAATACTTATATATTTCATCATGTGTGTTTTTTTAACTTGTTCTTATTTAAAAAGTCTATCAACTGTTTTTTGATGGACTCCATAATTTCCATATAATATGAATCCCTAAACATTAAATACATTGTTTTATAGTCATTATACATATCTAATAACGCATCGATTTTATTTATAAATTGGTCTTTTGGCGAAGGGAGAACCAAAGGTTTTTTCGTTTTTTTTATTGGGTAAATAAAGCCGTATTTTTTTAAATAACTTTCCGCTATATCAGATTCTGCCACTAAAATTAATTCGTTTTCATCTGCTTCAAGCCATTCTCCATCTGTAACTCTTGTTAACTCATAAATAATATCTTCCCATGCATCCTCTTTATAACGCCATATTTCTGTTCTAAAGCCTACTACCTTAAATAGCTCATCATAGTAACCCTTGACTTGAACCAAATCACCGAAAAAGAATTTATATTCAATATCAACCTGTTCTTTCTCCTTTAACTCGCCTTTAAAATCTGCCAGTAATACTAGCCCATTATCTTTAAATAATCCGCCACCATCATTAACTTCATAATAATATTGACCATCAATTTTTTTTATATCCGATACTTTTCCAACCGTGCCATATTTTATTATAACAACAGTATCCCCAATCATAAAATGTGGTTTATCCTTATTGTCCATTTCCTCCCGTCTCCTTGAAATGTGTAAAATAATTGATAATTAATTATATGCATGGAAGGAATAAAACGATTGTTGGATTAAGCCTTTTTAAATTGAGGAATAAGAAATGGAATAGAAAAAACATTACCTAAATAGTAATGTTCACTAGTACTTTTGCGTTTCTAATACATACAGCTCCCAAACTTGATCAAATATGGACATCGAAGTTAAATATGGACCGTTCATCTCAAGATATGTGCTTAATTCATCATAATTCTTTGAATGTTTTGGAAAACCATGATCTTTATATGCATAATTAGCAAATTTAGATATTTCATCTTTCGGTTTAGCATCACGATACTTCATCAAGTAATGATAAAAGGAATGATTCATTACGAGGAACACCCTTCTAAATTAAATATTTGAATTTACTATACAGGAAGAATTTATTTCCGTAAAGAAATTGAAATTCAAATATATTATGAAGAGTAATTAGAATATTTATGTAAAAATTTGTATTTATTATGAGACTTCCGTGCCTATTAAACAACTTTTCGACAAATATCCGAAAGAAAAAGTAGATTATTCAGATACAAATT